>NZ_JADEWV010000072.1 GCF_015207455.1 Microcoleus sp. LEGE 07076 | reverse complement strand
GTCCCCCTACCTTCGGCGCGCCCGGATACGCATAATCTAGCCCTTGCAGCAAATCGTTAATTTTTGCCGAAAACGGGTCGGCCAAGATGATAAACTGCGGTTCTTCGCCGGCCGGTACGCCCAACAAATCCACCCAAGTATCCGGGGGACTGTCTAAGTCCGGCAGTTCTTCTGCACCGACGTGAAATGTTCTGACGCTCACTCCCGGCAAGCGCGCCAGACTCAGGCTGACTGCGGGAGAACCCTCTACTTCTTCGGTGAGACCGCCTCGGCTGGTGCCGATGACCCCTCCCCCGCCGCAGCCCAGAATCGCTGGTACCGGCAGCATTTCTCGCACTAAAGGCATCAGCCGAGAATACTCGCTGGCAAAGGCAGACGAGATAAAGATCAGCGCTAAATCTGCCGGGCCTTCTAATTCGCGATCGGCTTGTTCTACAACTTCTTTCAGAGCTGATTCCAAAGACGGACGGGTTGATAAGGCGCTGACCCATTGCATTTGGTTTTGCTTGTCCATAAAGCTAACTTCTCTATAAAACTATCTCTATACATTAGGCTAACCGGAACTGGTCGCTGGTGGGATGTTATTGTTGCGCGATCGACTCTCGATCGCCCTTCTTGTGTTAACATAAGTTAACATCAGTGTCCGATCTATCCGTTTAGTGTTAAATGCCGTCTCCAGCTAAATCTTAAAAGATCAAGCTCAATACAGTTTGACACGCCAACATCGTGTAATGTTTTCAACAAACTAACGTCGGCTCGACCTGCATTGATGCCTGAGTCGTACAATCCGCAAACAGGCTCTGAAAGCAGGAAGTAGAGACGGCTGCTGCGATCGCAGTTATCAATGTGTTTCTATCGGGACTGCTGCAACAGCACTCTCAAGCTATTATTAGCTGGGGTCGCTAAACCGAAACTGCAAATCGAACACAAGCTAACATTCAAAAAGAAAACCTTTCTCACTTACCGCATTTTTTTTATGACAACAACACCCGCAGGCAACATCGAATCAAAAATTGAAGAAGAACTAGAAAGCGCTCGTACAGTCTGTGACTTGAAGGGCGCAACTTCCGGGGAATGCGCCGCAGCGTGGGACGCAGTTGAAGAACTGCAAGCTGAAGCTTCCCACCAAAAGCAAGTCAAACCTAAAAATTCATTTGAAAAATATTGCGATGAAAATCCAGACGCTGCTGAGTGCCGCATCTACGACGAATAAGCGAGCAATTTAGCTCCCTGTCTTCCCTCCCGCGCCGAAATTTAACTTTCGGCGCGGGATTCTTTCACCGGTCGAGTACCCGGGAAAACGTCCCAACTAAATTTGGCAAAAGTGTAGCAGCAAATAAAACATTAAGAGCCTGTTGCAGTTGCTGATTTTTGAGCAGGTTTATCGTATAATTTGTCACAAATAAGCGAGTATATTTTCCCAAATATGTTAAGTCTTTTATTGGCAGCCACCGGGCCTTGGTTTCAACCGCTAGTCTGGATGGATTATCGGTTGTCTGTGTTATTAACAGTTTCGATGCCGCTGGTAGTGCTGATTTGGGCTGTTTTTGCCAAAGCGGACGCGATCGCCCGTTTGTTGATGATTTATTGGCGGGTAGCCAGTTTGTTGGCAATTACACTTTACCTGATGATGGCCGCGCTGCCTGTGAGCTTTGTATCGTCGCTGATAGGGAGAGCCTTGATTCCTGCTTGTCTGTGGTTTTGGGACGATCTAAACGAAGAAATTGCCGATCGCCCCCAGTCCTCTTTGAAGCTAGCCTTTACAGCTTGGCGGTGGGCGATTACTGTTTACAGCGGTTTGGGCGCTCTAGCACAAATTCCCTTCTTAACCTGCGCCTTTAAATCTCAAATTCAGATAATTGACGAACCTTTTTGCCGCGTTTGGTTAGACCCGCCTTGGTTGTACAAGCAGATGTTTCACGCCACGACCAACCCTCGATTTTTGGGATTGTTGGGTCTGACAGGTTTAGCGATTTATGTAATTTACTTGTCATACTTTGTGCTAATTAGACTCGGAAAACAGGGGAGGTCTGCCACCGGAAATTAAGTTGATTTAAGCTGAGTATTTTTGTCCTACATTTCAGCTAAAATATTCAACAAAAAACTCAAAGTTTCCAACTCAAAACAGGCAAGGTGCATCTACATAAAAGAATCAAACTCCGCCCAAAGGGTGGCTGACGTCACACCGCCCAAAAAACCGATACCGTGCCACGTAATCCGGTCGTGGAGATTTTAAAATTTTAGAGCAGTGTTCAAGCTCCCAGACTCATCTGTGGAGTAAATCTAAAATCTCAAATCTCAACTCTCAAATCGACTGACAGTAATGTTATTGGAAAAGACTGCGATGGATAGCAAACAGGCCTATTTACAGTGCTTAGAAAAGCTGATTTGGGCGATGGGTCGCCTAAAATCAGAAGTAGAACCAAACGAACTAGCTCGGATTGCCGAACTGATAGTTCAGCCGATGACCGGCTCCTGGCGGTTTTTTCACACTCCCGAACATATTTTTGATGTGGGGGGAAATGAAGATGCGATCGAGGTTTTGGCCGCTTTATTTCACGATATCGTCTACGTGCAAGTCGATCGCAGCATTAACTTTAACGTCAGCTACTACGTCACTCCTGTTACAAAAGAAGTTAACAAACAGCTACAGATTCGCGAGCAATCTGAACTTTCGGCTGATGGTGCCTTCGAGATGGTAATGCTCGTATTCGGTTTTGTACCCGGAGAAGTGCTCAATCCCTTCTCGGGACAAAACGAATTTCTCAGCGCTTTGGTAGCAGCAAAAGCTCTCGAACCATTTCTCAAACGCGAGCAATTACTTCAAATCACCGCCTGCATTGAAGCAACAATTCCGTTTCGCGCCGCCGAGCGGGGAGTAACGGTAAGCCAGCGCCTTTACGACCGCTTGCAAGCAATAAATAGCCTGTTCAACCTCAGTTTGACTGACGAGCAAATGCGGGAAACAATCAAAAAAGCTGTGCGAATTTCTAACCGAGATGTAATCAGTTTTGCTCACCAGAGTTCAGCCCATTTTTTGGCAAATACCTGGAATTTACTCCCGGAAACCAATCACAACCTCACCTGCTGCGGTTTTTACACGGTTCGAGACTACCGAGTTGCTCTCCTCAAAATGGAGGGTTTTCTGAGTTATCTCCAGCCAGAGGTGATTTTCCGGCAGTTTGAGGGATGTCCCGACGATCGCACCTATCAGCGCTGGGAAACTACCGCTAAGTACAATCTGGAAATTGCCAAGCTTTATTTGGGCTGCAAACTAGCTGCTATCGCCCTGCTGGAAGCTCTTTCTTCAGGTTTGGGAATCGATGTTTCTCTGGCGATGATGATGGGAGAAATTCCCGAACGAGCAGCCGGGTGCGTGCGTCTGGAAAGCTTTTTTCCAGAAACAGAAAAACATTACAAACCTCAAAGTAATTTAGAATCCGATGTCTTAAATTTATTAGAAAATGGGCGCGCTAAAAGCACTTCTAATAGCGATTTGGAAAACTCCCCGCTGGCGACGTTTATGGTAAAAATTGTCGGCTTTGACGAAATGCGCCATCAGCGCGATCGAGCTAAGGAATTTTTTAAGCAAAATCTGGGTGCTGATGACTTTATTTCCGACTTTAACCCGATAGTTACAGAAATTGTCGTAGACTCAATTCTCAAGTTGTTTGAAAGTCGCAAGTCTGCTATCTACCGATACTACCAGCTCATTTCTGAGTTAAAGTCCAAACCCCAGACCAATTTTCCGGTACGCCCTTCTCTATGAAATGCTTGAGTCGGTCTAAATACAGTGCAGCCGTTTTGTCATCGGGATTCACAGCTAAAACTCGATCGAAAAAGGTTTTACCAGCCTTAAATTCGTGACGGCGATAATGTTCTAAACCCAGTTCAAAATCCGGCTGAGTTTGTAACTTTATTTCCCTGACAAACTCGGTTTCTCCGTCTAGAACTTCATAGATAGAAATTGGCAGTTTTTTGCCTTTGACAATCACTCTATCTAAAAAACGGATTTGATACTGTTCGGGTTCGGTCAAATTTTCCCAAATTTTATCGGAAATTATTAACGAGACTCCATATAATTTGGTAAGACTTTCCAAACGAGAGGCTAAATTCACATGATCGGAAAAAGCATCTCCCTGCATTCTCGCCGCTTCCCCGACTATCCCCACCATCATTTGACCGAAATGCAATCCTATACCTACTTGAATCGGTTGATATCCGCTGCGAAGCCGATCGACATTATATCGGTGAACTTGTTGCAGTTTAGCAATTCCACTTTTGAGTGCATCGTCAGCACCGTTGGGAAAAACCGCCATCATCCCATCTCCCAAATACTTGACAATAAAGCCGTGATGCTCTCTAATTTTCGGACTGACTTCTCGCAAATAAGCATTAACAAAGTCAAAGTTTTCCTGCGGAGTCATCGTTTCCGAAAGCGAAGTAAAAGAGCGAATATCGCTAAACATAACTGCCATTTTTTTGCTGACGTGATTGCCTAATTGAATATCCACAATGCTTTCTTTTTTCAGAAATTCTAAAAAAGCATCGGGAAAAAATCGCCCGTAGGCGCTGTTAGTTTGCGATAAATTGATGTGAGACTTAATTCTGGTTAAAAGTTCGTCTCTCGAAAAAGGTTTGGTTAGATAGTCGTTAGCGCCGAATTGAAATCCGATGATTAAGTCTGACACTTGATTTTTCGCCGTTAACATCACTACTGGTAACTCATGGGAGGGATATTTTTCCCTGAGTTTGGCGCAGACTTCATAACCCGACATTCTAGGCATCATGATGTCGAGAATGATTAAGTCAAAATGCTGTCCGCCTTCGATCAGTGATAAAGCTTGTTCGCCGCCTGATGCCTGAATGACGCTGTAATTTTGAGAAAGATGATTGTTTAAAACTTGCAGGTTGATCGGATCGTCGTCAACTATCATAATTTTAAATTGTTTTACTTCTAACAGCGCGGCGGTTTTGGCTGCGGGATTCACAGCGGTTTTCGGAAAATTCAAATCGCAGGATAAATAACTTTTATATATCTTATTTGATAATTTAAAATCGTTAGTTTTGGTGGCTGAGTGCGTATTTATTACTGCTTTGTTCTGATAAATTTGTTCGGTAGAAACAGGCAGGGTAAATGTGAAGCGGGAACCGATGCCGACTTTCGATGCTGCGTATATTTTACCGCCGTGGAGTTCGACAAATTGTTTGGATATTGTTAAACCTAAGCCTGTTCCTCCGTATTGCCTGACTGTGGAACCGTCGCCTTGTTCAAAAGCATCGAAAATGCGATCGAGCCGATCGCCCGCAATGCCAATTCCAGTATCGGAAACGGTAACAGCTATGTGAAAATCAGGGCTTGACGGCGCGCGATTGTACGCGGGCGCTGGGAGCAATGTTTCGCCCTCGGCAGCTACAATTTCTGCTGATATTTCTACAGTACCGCCATCGGTGAATTTAATCGCATTGCCAATCAAATTGTAAAGGATTTGTTGCAAGCGGTTTTCGTCAGCCCAAACCAACGGCAAATCCCCAGCAATATTGTTAATTAACTGCAAGTTTTTATGGCGGGTTAAAGATTGGCTCACAGTTAGTACAACTTCGACAATTGACTTGATTCCTACACTGCGAAAATGCAATTCTAGTTTGTGATTTTTGAGTTGAGCAAAGTCGAGAATATTGTCCACAAGTTCGTTGAGCCGCCTGCCGCTGCTAGCAATCATTAAGAGGTTGTGCTGCTGAATTTCTGATAAAGTTCCTGCCGCGCCGTCAATCATTGATTCGGCAATGCCAATCATCCCGTTGAGGGGAGTGCGGAATTCGTGGGAGGTGTTGGCTAAGAATTCGTTTTTGAGTTTGTCGAATTGCTGCAATTCTTGATTTTTATTTTCGAGGGCGGTGAAGGATGTTTGCAGTTGATATACCATACTGGTGAAGGATTTGGCGAGCTCGCCTACTTCGTCGGCGCGATCGAACTCTAGTTTCTGATCCCATTCTCCTCGGGCGATGTTTTTGGCTGCTGCGTTTAACCCCAAAATTGGTCGCACGATCGAACGAGCCGTCAAACCGCCAATAATTGTTGCTACAATTAGCGCACCGAAGCAAAGTAAAAGAGTGCTAGCAGTGCTGGCATTAATTTCCTCCATAAAATCGTTTTCTGGAATCACTATCACTACTAACCAATCGATGCCGCTGGGGTCTTTGTAGGGCAATATCTGCACAAAATGCCGCTGATTTTTCAGTTGAAATTCGAGTTTTCGGGGCGGCTCAACTTGGTTTAAATTGAAATTATTAATGATGTGTTTAGCTGCGGCGTTAGTTAAAGGATTTTTGCTGTCAATTGCCAGCAATCGTCGAGCTTTGCCGTCATCACCGACGGTGTAAGGTTTTTCTTGTGTCGAACTGCCCACTAAAGCGCCCGATCGCTCGATAATGAAAGTTTGACCCGATCGGCTAATTTTCATGTTTCCCAAAAAAATCCCAATCTGGGTCAACATCAGATCCACTGCCATTACTCCCAGAAACTCACCTCGATTATCATAGAAAGGTTGAGCCGCTGTGATTCCCAAATCGCCTTGAAAAAATGTATAAATTTGTGTCCAAACGAATTTATTGGCTGCGGTTGCATCGATATACCAGGGGCGAATTCGCGGGTCATAATTTGGCTCGTAACTCAATAAATTAGTGGGGTTTCCTCGCTCATCTAAAGCATAGCAAGAACGCCGAGGAAAGTTTTCTGTGATTCTCGCAACTAATTGTCCTGATGCTTCTCGGCGAACTCCGATAAATTGACCTTGCTTACTGCCTAAATATATTTCTCGCACCGAGGAGAATATTTGCATCTGCTGCCAAAAGTAGCCCTGTGTTGCTTGCAAATCTGCTGGATTCAGCTTGCCGAGTTGAGCTGCACCTGCATTGAGTCGGGCGATAGTGTGAGGTTTTTCCAAGTAATTTGTGAGGTGCTCTTGAATGCGATCGCTAATTTCGCCCTGCAAGATATTGACCAATTCTTGAACAGCTTTTTGTCCGTTGATGAAAGACAAATATGCTACTAGACTGACAGCCGTGACGGTTTGCAGGACAAAGGGCACTGTCAGCGCTAAACGGAGGGGCACGCTGCTATAAAATTTTGCGATCGATCTGCTGATACTTTTCAATAACATAGTAAATCGCCTCAATTCTGGCGCACAAATCCACCCATTCTTTCATTTGAGCGTAGTTAGTAATTAGTTCCAGCTAATTGCCGATCGCTAATTGGATCAAAATTAGCCGGGCCCGCCGACGCGTGATGCGATCGAAATCACGCCTGCCAACTGCGGGCAAGTGCACCCATTGAACGCATTGTAGCTCATGCTAAGAATCTGTGCTGCACAATTATTTTCGGGAACTTTCAGAAAAGCGCTCTGCAATTTTTTATACGCAAATATTTACTATAGCAATCCTCGCATCGTTTATGTAATTGTTGTAGAGCTCTTCCCCCCTGGAAGAGCCCGATAGATAAGGGTAGGCATTCTTGGCACTACCCCTACAAATTTATTTAAATCATTTAGGATTGCTATAGCAATCCTCGCATCGTTTATGTAATTGTTGTAGGGATATTCCCCCCTTGAAGAACTCCGATCGGGGGCAGGCATTCTTGGCGCTACCCTACAAATTTTGTGCGATCGCGCACCGATTGCTATACCATGTTTTCAACAGAGTAGATCGTCCAGTGCCCGCCCTATTTCTCCATTGAAATTTCCACCCCCGACCACCCATCAGGTGTTCCGTACATTCGATACTTGCGAGAGCGTTTGAAATACAGCTTTGCTACCCGATCGTCAGGATTTATTTGTAAGATATCATGAAACATCTTTTGAGCGGCAACAAACTTTTGCTGGTAGTAAAAATTGAGAGCTTCTTGAAAAATGTCCGCAGTTTGCTGCTTGAGTACAATGCTCTTTTCTGTTTCTGTATCGTAAATTTCAAACACCGACACAGCATTTGTCTTTCCTTTCACCGCTACGCGATCGACAAATCTGTATTTATATTTTTCAGGCTCGTTCAGGCGATCGATAATTGCACCGCTAACTAGAATTCTTGCGCCGTAAACCTTAGTCAATCCTTCCAAACGAGACGCGAGATTCACCGCATCAGCAATCACGGTAC
This sequence comes from Microcoleus sp. LEGE 07076, assembly GCF_015207455.1. GTDB lineage: Bacteria > Cyanobacteriota > Cyanobacteriia > Cyanobacteriales > Microcoleaceae > Microcoleus. The sequence goes on along the minus strand of NZ_JADEWV010000072.1, from coordinate 19,394 downwards.
TTTCCATCCGTTCTCGCTCGCCAATTGTACCCAGCATCAACTTTCCCGCGTGCAAACCAATGCCGATCGCGATCGGAAACAAGCCATTTTTTTCGCGCTCGCAATTGAAAATATTCACTTCTTCTTGCATATCAATTGCCGCTCGTACACCATCGTCAGGAGATGTAGAAAACAAAGCCATGACTGCATCCCCAATGTATTTGTCAATAAACCCATTATTTTTCCTGATTGCAGGGCTAACCTTTCCCAAATAAGTATTAATAAATGCAAAATTTTCTGGCGGTGTCATCAATTCGGAAAGCGACGTAAACGACCGAATATCAGCAAACAGCACAGTCATATCCTTTTCCTGATTGTCGCCTAATTTTACTTCAATAATACTCGGTTTTTCCAGCAAACTCAGAAAATCGTGTGGCACAAACCTGCCGTAAGCTGCATTCAGTTTTGCCAAACGAATTTGCGTGTTAATTCTCGCCAGCAACTCCTTTTTGATAAAAGGTTTAGTTACATAATCATTTGCTTCTAAGTTAAAAGCTTCTACCAAGTCGGTAGTTTGATTTTTTGCCGTCAGCATCAGAATTGGCATCTCTAAAGGCGAGTATTTTTTGCGAACTTCTCTACACACTTCATAACCAGTCATCTGCGGCATCATTACGTCTAGTAAAATTAAGTCAGGCTTAAATCCTGATTCAATCAAATTTAAAGCTTCTAAGCCGTTGCTCGCTTGAGTTATTGCGTAGTTTTCTAAACAAAGATTGTTGGTGATGACCTGAATATTAATCGGTTCATCATCTACCACCAAGATTTTTATTTTTTGACTTTCTAGAAATGCGCTATTGGCTGATACCTGAGAATTTATTAGAGATGATGGCTGGGCTAATTCACCAGTTGTTAAAATGCGAGATTCCTCGATTAAAGGCTGCTGTCTGCTGCTAAATTCCGGCTGACTCTCGGATACGGGCAAAGTAAAGGTGAATAGGGAACCCGCGCCTACAGTGGAAGATACGCAAATTTTACCTCCGTGCAATTCCACTAATTGCTTGGCAACAGCTAACCCTAAACCCGTGCCTCCATATTCTCTAGCAGTGGAACCGTCAGCTTGCTCAAATGATTCAAAAATTCGCTCCAATTTCTCTTCGGGGATGCCAATGCCGGTGTCGGATACAGTAATGGCTAATTGGGAATTAAGCGGTGATTGTTCCTTGCCAGTTACTAATTCTGCTGAAATTTCAACTGTGCCACTTTCCGTAAATTTAACCGCATTGCCGATTAAGTTGTAAAGTATTTGCTGCAAGCGATTCTCGTCGGCTGCTACGGGCGGCAATTCAGGAGCGACTGAGTTGAGCAACTGCAAGTCTTTTTTGCCGACTAACGGTTGAGATAAGCTGATAATTACAGAGACTATTTCTCGGATACCGACGGGCTTAATTTTCAGTTCTATAGTTTTGTGTTTGAGCTGAGAAAAATCCAGAATATCGTTAATTAAAGAAGACAATCTTTTTCCCGACGTTGCAATCAAATTTAAGTTAAAATTTGTGGGTTCTGGCAGTTGTCCGGTAGCACCGTCTATTAAAGATTCTGCAATCCCAATAATGCCGTTGAGGGGAGTGCGGAGTTCGTGGGAAGTATTTGCTAAGAATTCGTCCTTGAGTTTGTCCAGTCGCTGCAATTCGCTATTTTTAGTTTCTAAGGTCGTAAAAGATGCTTGCAGTTGTGCTGCCATGCTGTTAAAAGCAGTGGCAAGTACGCCCAGCTCATCGGAGCGATCGAGTTTGACTGTTTTGTCAAATTGTCCTTCAGACAAAGCTATTGCTGCATCTTTTAATTTTAAAATAGGTTGGCTGATCCAGCGAGAAGTGATAATTCCCAGGACAGTTGCCATGACTAATGCGGCCAAGCATAGCAATATTGTAGTTCGGTTGTTGGCATGAATTTGTGCCATAAAGTCGGCTTCGGGAACGACGACTACAATTAGCCAATCTAAACTTTTGCCGTCTTGGAATGGCAGAACTTTTAAAAATTGTGGCTTGCCGTTTATTTCAAAACTTAATTGCTGCGATTTGGTGATTTGCCACAAGTTTTGAAAGTGAGTTTCTAAATATTTAGCTGTATTTTTTGTTACGGTATCGCTGCTTTCTGTAACTTTAAACAGTTCTTTTTTACCGTTTTGGGTGCGGAAAGGTTGTTCCGGCGTGGAAGTTGCCAGCAGCGTGCCGTTTCTTTCAATAATAAAAGTTTGACCGGATTTGCCTATTTTGAGGCTGTTTAAAAATTGACCGATACTGTCGAGGCGCAACGCAGCAATTAATACTCCTTCTAGCTGTTTCTGGCTGTTGTAAACTGGTTGCAGAGCGCTGAGAATTAATGTGGGTTCTAGGAAGGATATATAAACTGAACTCCAAGTTGGCTTGGCTGCTATAGCCGCATAGGTGTAGGAAGGGTGCTGTCGGATGTCGAAGTTTTTGACGGTGGCTGCTACTGTCGCGCGATCGCCCGAATTATTAGTATTGTAGGAATAAAAATCAAAATTTGTAGATGGCCCGGAGGCATTAATCAATAAAGTCCCATCGGATGTTTTTTCCCCAGTGCGATATTCTCCATCTCGATTGCCGATCGACGTAAAATTAATATAAGGATACAACTGCACTTGCCGCCACAGATACTTTTCCCAAGCTGACAAATCTTTCATGTTCACAAAACCCAGTTTCACCGCATCCAGCTTGCTTTGATTGATTTGGTGCGGAGTTTCCACATAAGTTATCAAATTTTGCTCAATCCGATTACTCACCTCCCCCATCAACTGATCGGCAAGGTCATTCACTGCTCTTTGAGAATTTTTAAATGATAGATATCCCACAATTCCCACCGCTGCAAATACTTGCAAGACAAACGGAACTATCAGCACAGTTTGCAGCGTCGATTTTCCTGAAATCTTAGCAATTAAGCGCTTGAGAGAAAAAGTTGACATAACATTAATATTGCTTGAAATACGCAATGAATTTAAGTTTTGCTAACAAGGTCGAAATCATTTTTTAGTGTTAACTGTTAACTGTTGTAAGTGAATCGACCGACGGAAAACAGAGCAGATCGGAGGGTCGCAAGTTGTACGCGCAACTAATGAATTTCCCCCGACTTTATCACCTGACGATGCTACCGGAAACCATATGATACGGGCGATCGGATCTGTACCGGTATTAAATATTTTAAACTTTTTTGTACTAGAGAAAAACTTGCACAAGCAAAGTTTCATTCTCGGTTTCTTCCAGAAGCGCTGTCAAACCTGAAATTTTTCAGACAAATCGGGTTTGTTTTTCGCAGAAATTTTCGCAATATATGCGAGTTTGAAGTCAAACCAGCGCGATCGACAGCGAATCTCTCAGGAAAAGTCCCAATTTTGGGTTTCCCTGCTTTGGTCTGAATATATTATGACTGAGATTAGGTAAAAAAACCCGATAAACAGATAAAATTTTCTGCCGTCAGGTTGATGTTACTTTTACTACTTGTCATCCAAAGCTTCTATCCCCGACCATCCTTCTGGCACTCCATACATCCGGTTCTTCAGAGAACGCTCGCAGTAGATTGCTGCTAACTTATCTTGAGGATTTGTTTCGCAAATTTTCTTGAATATTTTTTGCGCTTTAGTAAAATTTTGCTCAAAATAAAGCTCCAGACCTTTTTCAAAGGCTGCCGCAGTTTCCTGTTTTAATTCGATGCTTTGTTGTGTTTCTCCATTATAAATTTCAAATACCGACACCGCTAATTTTTTACCTTTTACTGTGACGCGATCGACAAATCGGTACAGATATTGTTCTCGATCGCCCAAACGCTCTAAAATTGATTCAGCAACCAGAATTCCCGACCCGTAAACCTTAGTCAATCCTTCCAAACGAGAAGCGAGATTCACCGCATCAGCAATCACCGTACTTTCCATCCGTTCTTGCTCGCCAATCGTACCCAGCATTAAAGTACCCGCGTGCAAACCGATGCCGATCGCGATCGGTGCGTAATTGCTTCGCTGTCGGTGCTGGTTGTAAACAATCACTTGTTTTTGCATTTCCACCGCCGCCCTAACAGCATCATCTGCAGACTCAGGAAATAGTGCCATAATTGCATCGCCGATATATTTATCAATAAAACCTTGGTGAGCGCGAATAACCGGACTCACTCGGCTGAGATAGCTGTTGATAAACTTAAAATTTTCTTGGGGAGTCATCGCTTCGGAAATAGTCGTAAAAGAGCGAATATCAGAAAATAAAACAGCCATTTCTTTTTGAATTTGATCGCCGAGTTGGACATCAACAATACTTTCGCGTCCCAAAAAACGTAGAAAATCGTGAGGGACAAATTTACCGTAAGCTGCATTGATTTTTGCCAGACGGATGTGAGTTTTAATTCTGGCTAGCAATTCATTTTTGACAAACGGTTTAGTTAAAAAATCATTGGCTCCAGCATTGAAACCTTGCACTAAATCAGATACTTGATTTTTGGCGGTTAGCATCACGATAGGCACTTCGCTAGCCGTGAATTTCTCCCGTATTTTCTCGCAAACTTCGTAACCCGTCATCCGCGGCATCATGATATCTAACAACACTAAATCTGGCTTGTAGCCTGTGTCTAGAAAAGCTAAAGCTTCTTTGCCGCTGCTAGCTTCCGCGAGGGCATAGTTTTCCCGAAGTAAATTGTTAACCAACACCTGAATATTCACAGGTTCGTCATCTACAATCAAGATTTTTTTCTGAGTATTCTCTTGCCGGACTAGTTGAGCGATGGAACTGTTATTATTAAAACTTGTACCCACAGTTTCATTAGTTATTAGGTGGCGCTGGTTGGTTGTCGAAACTAAAGACTGCCGCACGGTTGATGACAACTGATTACGCTCGATACACTGATTTTGAGAGATTGGCAAACTAAAGGTAAACTGCGAACCAATACCTAATTCTGAAAATACGTTAATTGCGCCGCCGTGCAGCTCCACTAACTGCTTTGTAATTGCCAAACCTAAACCGCTTCCTCCGTATTCTCTAGCAGTGGAACCGTCTGCTTGTTCAAAAAATTCAAAAATGCGTTCTAATTTATCTTCAGCAATGCCAATCCCGCTATCGGATACAGTAATTTGCAGTTTAGACCTGATAATTAAAGATTGAAGCTGGCTCCTTACGGAACTTTCTCGGTCACCCAACTCCGGCAAATTCAAACAAATGGTATTTGCAGAAATTTCTACAGTGCCAGTGTCGGTAAATTTAATCGCATTTCCGATTAAGTTATAAAGGATTTGTTGCACCCGATTTTCATCGGCATCCACCAGAGGAATGTCCGCAGTGACTGAATTAATCAACTGCAAGTTTTTTGTACCGATTAGAGGTTGAGAAAGAGTCACCACAATATCGACAATTTCTCGGATGCCGACGGGCTTGATTTGCAGTTCAATGTTTTTGTGTCTCAGCTTCGAGAAATCAAGAATGTCGTTAATCAGATTGGACAGTCTTCTGCCGCTAAATGCAATAATTTCTAGATTGGAAATAGTCGGTTCTGGCAATTGTCCTGTAGCGCCGTCGATTAAAGATTCTGTTAAACCGATAATGCCGTTAAGTGGAGTGCGGAGTTCGTGAGAAGTGTTGGCTAAAAATTCGTCTTTGAGTTTATCGAGCCGCTGCAATTGGGCATTTTGATCTTCTAATTTTGTGAAAGATATTTGCAATTGACTTGCCATGCTGTTGAAAGCATTAGCTAATTTTTCGAGTTCGTTAGATGCCGCAATATTTACCCGAGTTTCCAACATTCCGCTAGTCATTTTAGTAGCTGCGGATGTTATAATTTTCAATGGATTTGCGATCGATCGAGCCAAAGCAACTCCCAAGCCCGCAGCGGCGAGGGCGCTGGCGATTGTAACTGCACCCATGACGGCTACGAGCGATCGCACCGGAGCATAAGCTTCGGCTGTAGGTAGCTCTACAACCACCATCCACTGCACCGGGCGCACGATCGCCCCCGTACCCATTACTTCTTCCCCGCGCCAACCTCGATAAACGATCGGAGATTGCATCCCCGAAGCCAAAGCTAATTTGAATAACTCTCCCACAAACGATCGCCCTCTCAAATCTTGCAGTAAATACGGATTAATCTTGCTTCCTGTTTCCGAAATCAGCACCGATCTGTGGTCGAGAACATAGCTATATCCAGTTTTTCCAACTTGCGATCGGGCAACAATTTGAATCAAAAAATTTAGACTAACTCGGGCAAACAATACTCCAGCAATTTTATTTTTACTGTCGCGGACAGGCACTGCTAAATTAACAACATTAACCTTTGTTTTCATATCGACCTCTACTTGATTTACATAATTTTGACCCTGTTTAATTGTCTGCCAAAATATCGGTGCATCAGCCGAAATACCCGCTAAACTCAAGCTAGATACAGAGAACGGTTCGTAAGGCGAAATCGCCTGTATGATTTGACCTTTACTGTTAAAAATTCCTACGACTTCGTAGGCGCTGTTGCTGTTGACCAATCCTTCGAGAATGCTGCGCTGAGTTTCAGCATTAAATTCTGTTAAGCCGCGCAATTCTGACAAATAATTGAGTTGGCGCTGCAAGTTATCCAGATAAGCACTAATTTGGATCGCAGTAGCTTGCGATCGCTCGAACTGAAGTTGTTTTGTCTGTTCTATCTGTCCCCGAAAGCTGAGGTAAGCTAAGGTACTTCCCGCCATCAATACGCTAGCTACAACAATCGAGACAAAACCGTAACGCAGTTGATTGGCAATTGAGGACATTTGATTTTGCCAGTTAACAGTTTGAATTCACTCTATAGGATACACCTAATTCCATTTTTAAGACTTGCAAAATCGCAACCGTCTAGCGATCGATACCTTCGCCTACATTCTGGTTTTATAAATCTAACTTTTGTTTCCAGATCACATCTTCAATCCAAATGCGATCGGGAAGTAGTCCCAACCGAAAGAAAATTTCAGCAATCCGCTGCTGTTCTTCAACAGCACTGTTTTGAATTGGCAGCAAATCGTAGCTGCGGCTTTTAGTTAATATTCTAGCTGTTGTTTTTTTCATTTCCGTTCCAGCGCTGATAAATTCCGCTGCTTCCTCGGGATTCCTAGTTATCCAAGCAGCCATTTTTCGCGTTTCTGCCATGACTATTCTAACAACATCGGGAAAGTCACTAGCAAAAGAACGACTTGCCAAATAGAAGTTTCTGTCATTCATCAGCCCGTCGCTGTCAGTCAAGAAATGAACAGGCATAGTTTCCTGTAACTGAGCTAGAAACGGCTGCCAAATCGCCCAAGCATCAACCTCGCCTCTCACAAATGCTTCCCGAGCTTTTGTCGGCGGCAAATCTACAAATTCGGCATCTTTTAACTGCAAGCCGCCTTGAGTTAACGCCCGAATCAACAAATAGTGACCTGCGGTTTTCTGAGTTGCTGCTATTTTCTTGCCTTTGAGATCCGCCAGAGTCCGAATAGGAGAATCTTGAGGAACTACGATTCCAATGCTTCCAGGTAAAGCTGAATCATTAGCAATATAAACAAAAGGTACGCCGTTTGATTGGGCAAAAATTGGCGGCACAAATCCTGCATAACCCAGATCGATTTTTGCTTTGCCTATTGCTGCTAAAATTGGCGGCCCTGCGACAAATTCCGTCCATTCTACAGACCACCCCATTTTTGTTAAACGGGTTTCCAAAGAGCCTTTAGCTTTGAGATAAAACAGCGCTCCGAAACCCTGATGGCCGATTCTGACAACTTTTGTTAAATTAGACGGTGCATTTTTGGTTTTTGCTGTATAGTTATTTACGATTTGGGATTTGCAACTTGCCGCAGCTAAAATCAAGCAAAAAACTAGCAGAAATAGCAGTAAATTTTTCCAACCAAACCAGTTTTTAATAAGATTTTGACTTAAATATAATATTTTAAATTTAGTCTTTATTTGGGTCATAAAATATGGTTCAAATAGTTGAGTAGGATTAAAAAAATTAAGATTATTTTTATACAGTTGATATTTTGTCGGCTTACTTCCGGCTGTTAAAAAGGGTAGAATTAAAAATAAAATTTTGGCGGTCTGTGCCTGAAATTAGCCACAAAATTAAGCTATATTATAGCTAATTTGTGTAAAGTGATAGGTGCTATGGCTGACTCTAGGGATCGCCGCTTGGAACAGTACACGGTAAAAAGACCTGATGAAGTTTTAATCGTCAAGGCCGAAATTGAGGGCGAATTCGACGAAATTGCTATTTTTAAAGGCTTTTCTAGCTCGCTGGTACGATCGACCGCTTTCGATCCAGAAGTGCCAGTTTTGCCGTCGGGAGCAAAAATTGTTAGTGTCGATCGACTAGAGAGTCCCTACAATCCAAATAACCCCCGCTATCTTCAGCAGGGGTTATCTTGGGAAACAATGCAATCACTATTGTCCGAGGCTGGAGTTTAGCTCTGACCGTAGGGACAAAACATTGTTCATTAGTGTCAACTTAAGTCTAAAACCCTTAACAAATCTCGTTGCTCCCTGAGTCTAGATCCCCCTTAAAAAGGGGGACTTTGATCCATTTCCTGTCCCCCCCTTGTTAAGGGGGGTTAGGGGGGATCTAGACTTAGATACAAACCAGAGATACAAAAGCACCGTGTCCTACCCGCGATCGCTAAAGCGTGCCGCCCGCAGCTTGGAAACGAGCTCGCGCGCGTTTGATTGCTTGCTTAGCTTGAATTTGCTCTTGCAAAGTGCCACTAGCCGACTTTTCCAAACGAGCTTCTGCTTCGGTGTAAGCCTTGCGAGCATCTTCTTTGTCGATCGTTTCGCCTTTCTCGGCGCCGTTGACAAGAATAGTAACTTGGTTTTCTTGGATTTCTGCAAAGCCGCCCATCAGAGCAATAGCCACCCATTCCTTACCAGGACGGACGCGCATCACTCCGGTATCCAAAGCAGTCAACATCGGAGCATGACCGCTCAAGATACCCAATTGGCCTGTGGTACTCGGCAAAATTACTTCTTCAGCATTAGAATCCCAAACAGTTTTGTCTGGGGCCACTACGCGCACAGTTAATGTCATAAATTGTCAGTTGTCAGTTGGCAGTTGGCAGTTGGCAGTTGTCAGTTGTCAGTTGTCAGTTATCAGTTGGTAGGGGCGGTGCCCCCGTGCGGGCCCTCTTAGTTGTCAGTTGCCAGTTGTCAGTTGTTACCAATAACAAATAACCAATAACAAATAACAAATAACTACTGACTACTGACTACTGACTAAAATTACTTCGCCTCAGCCTTCATTTTTTCAGCTTTGGCGATCGCCTCATTGATATCGCCAACCAAATAGAAAGCTTGTTCTGGTAACTCATCAAGTTCGCCACCCAAAATCATTTGGAAGCCCTTAATCGTATCAGCCAGCTTGACGTACTTACCGGGAGCACCAGTAAACACTTCTGCCACAAAGAACGGTTGAGACAAGAACCGTTCAATTTTGCGAGCGCGAGAAACGGTCAAGCGGTCATCTTCCGACAGCTCGTCCAAACCCAAAATCGCAATAATATCTTGCAATTCCTTGTAACGCTGCAGAGTAGACTGCACCTGACGCGCCACACCGTAGTGTTCTTCGCCGACCACACTAACTTGCAACATTGTAGAGGTAGAATCCAGCGGGTCAACAGCCGGATAAATACCCTTGGCAGCCAAACCGCGAGACAACACAGTTGTAGCGTCCAAGTGAGCAAAAGTCGTAGCCGGAGCCGGGTCAGTCAAGTCATCCGCAGGTACGTAGACAGCTTGAACCGAAGTAATGGAACCTTCAGTAGTCGAAGTAATCCGTTCTTGCAAGTCGCCCATGTCTGTACCGAGAGTCGGCTGATATCCCACAGCCGAAGGCATCCGACCCAACAAAGCCGATACCTCAGAGCCCGCTTGCACGAACCGGAAGATATTGTCAATAAATAGGAGAACGTCCTGCTTGCTGACATCGCGGAAGTATTCGGCCATTGCCAGAGCCGACAGGCCGACGCGCATCCGAGCACCCGGTGGCTCGTTCATTTGACCGTATACTAGGGCAATTTTCGACTTGCTGCGGTCTTCTTCGTTAATAACCCCCGACTCGATCATTTCTTTGTAGAGGTCATTACCTTCGCGGGTGCGCTCGCCCACACCGCCGAACACGGACACGCCGCCGTGAGCTTTGGCGATGTTGTTCACGAGTTCCATCATAATCACGGTTTTGCCGACACCTGCGCCACCGAACAAACCGATTTTGCCGCCGCGGCGGTAGGGGGCCAGCAGGTCGATCACCTTGATCCCGGTTTCAAACACCGAAGGCTTGGTTTCCAGTTCCGTGAACGCCGGCGGTTGGCGGTGGATGGGCATACTTTCGGAAGTATTGACCGGGCCGAGGTTGTCTACGGGTTGACCGATGACGTTAAAAATCCGGCCGAGAGTTGGGATTCCGACGGGAACTTGGATCGCTTCTCCGGTGTCTACGACTTCCATACCGCGAACCAAGCCGTCAGTGGTGCTCATGGAAACTGCACGCACTTGGCTGTCTCCTAGCAGTTGCTGAACTTCACAGGTAACAGCTACGTCTTGACCTGCTTCGTTTTTGCCGGAAATCGTCAGAGCGTTATAAATTTGGGGCAGTTTGCCGCCTGGGAATTTTACGTCTACAACTGGCCCGATGATTTGGGTGATGTAGCCTACGTTCGTTTTTTCTGCGGTGGATACCATGAATAGTGCCTTTGTTAGGATGCTATTTTTCCGATATTGGAAAAACTCTTAACATTTAGAAATGCTATTCCTCAGAGTACCACTGAACCGACTCACTATTTAGATTTGTACGGGCTAGTTAAAAGTCATTTTTCTGGCTGCTGCTGCCGCTTTTTTTTTCGGCGAGCGGCGGCCAAAGCTCCGAGCCCCAGCATAGTGCCGAACACCGTAACTGGTTCGGGGGCTAACTCTGCCGATACGGTGAAGTCTTGGAAGTCAGCGTCGTTTGCTCCTCCGGCATCGTCGAAGGAGACTTTTGTGCCCCTCGCCAGTTGGGGCATTGCGAGCGATGAATATTGCTCTGGGCCTTTACCGCCGTTCATGTTGGCAAATGAGTCGTTGGAGTTGTAGTCGATCCCAAAGTCGCCAAATATGACTTGCTGACAGCCCGTCAGCACGCAGTCATCTCTACTAAACTGGGTGTTGGCCGCAAACCATTCGGGACTGTTCATTAAGGTGGTGCTGGAGACGTACTGCTCGAATTGTTTGCCGCTGCCGGTGTCGCTCCACAGCAGCAGGGTATAAATTTGACCCTGCAAAAATTTGAAGGTTTGCGTCATGGAGCCATTGTCGGAGGCGACGGTTTTGCCGAAGCTTCCCTTCCATTCATCGGCGTAGCCTTTGTCTGATGGTTGGAACTCGTAAAACAGTCTGGCGATGTTGGTGTAGCCAGTGTTTCCTGACTGAGCTTGGGCTACCCACAAGCTGGATTGGTAACTCCCGTGAGATTGGTCGAATGTAAAGTTTATACTTGTATCTTCATCGAATTGGATGCCCTTGGTACCAAACATGAAAGCTTGGACGGGCGCGCAGATGCTCAGCAAGATTGTGGTTGCCAAGGTGGCGATTGTAAAAGATGTTTTTTTGACTAGCGTTAAGGTAGTCATAACCCTGATTCCTCCAATATTTTTAGGTAGTAAGACGGCAAACGCAATTTTTCCGGTGACTGGAATAGACGATCGCCTCTTGTGCGATATTTAGGACGATCGTCATAGCTGCAAAAGAGATTTTACAGTAGTTACTCTAGAGACGCATATCACTTAGGTGTGTGATCGCAGTAAATCAGTGCTTGTTGTTCTGAGGGTTTTCACTGACACTCGATGTGCCGCAATTTAATCTCTAACAGCAAAGTTTTAATTTTGTCTCTGTTTCTAACCTACTACATCTATTTTTGTCGGCAAGGGTCTCAAACTGACTGCAATACCTGCAAATATTAGCTTTCATCAAAAATACATAAAATTTTTTACAGAATGTTATATGAAGTTTTGGTAAAGTTAATCAAAAGAATATAAAGTTTTTGATAAAAATTTCGGCTGTTGGGCCGTTGCGGCTCAAAGCTGGTTGCAAGCCTCGCGGGCGTGCAGCAGACGGCAGCGGGGACTTTGATGAGGGATTTGAGCTAGTTTTTTATTACTCTGGGCAAGCGGCGGTCACAGGCGATCGGTACAGCTCTCTTGAGTATATGGTATAAAATAGATTGAGTAATACATATTTAGAGTGATGAACTTTCATTTAGACTATGTATTAGACTTACCTGGAGTCTAGGTGGAAATTTGCACTCAAATTGAAGGACAAATTTACTTGCGAATGAGTGTTGTAGTGTCGGTAATAGTTAGTCATCAGTGTAATAATTATAGCCTTGAGACGAAATTAAAGAATTAAAGATATTTTTGCTCGGATCTATTGGGGTAAAAAAACAACTGTTGGGAGTCAGCTAAGCGAGGGAGTATTGGTGAGATAAGTACGATCGAATAAAAAGCAAGTCCGGTAACTGTTGTTCGTGACATTGAACAAGGTAATTTGATTGAAATGATTGACTCTCACCGTCAAGTCGATCTAGTGAAAATCCTTATTTTATATAGAAGATGGTGTAATTCAGAAATGTTGAAATCCTCGATCGAGCTTTAAGCTAGAATCAGGATAAATACCGCTGCTATCAGTCAACCAGATATCGGTGCTCTCGGTAGCAATTCCCACAATCGCGGCTGCGTTTCCTATTTTTTCTACCAATAACTTAGCACGGTCGATCGGCAAAAACAGCACTAACTCGAAATCTTCACCGCCGTACAATGCCCAATCCAGAGCCTTTTCGGCTGAGAGTATTTTGCTGAAAATAGGGGGAATCGGTAGTTTTGTACGATCGACATTTGCACCAACACCGCTAGCCCGACAAACTTGAATAATCGCATCAGCTAAACCGTCGCTGCTATCCATTCCGGCGATGGAAAATTCACCCGCAGCATCTAAAATTTCCCAAACAATCGGCAAAACATCCAGTCGCGGTTGAGGGCGCTGGTGAGCGAGAATTAAGCAAGCCCGATCGACTTCTGTAAGATTTTGCCCGAATTCTGGATTTAACAACAATTCTAATCCCGCGCGGGAGGCTCCGTGCACGCCAGTCGCCACAATCGCCCAATTCGATCGCGCTTTAGACCTGCTAATGGTACGATCGAACTCAACCTCTCCGAAAGCAGTAATCGCCACTGTCACCACGGGCGATCGCACCACATCCCCACCAGCGATCGGCGTATGATACGCTTGCAAACAAGCCGTCATCCCCCGATAAAACTCTTCCACCCAAACCACAGCCGTATCCGCCGCCACAGCCAGGGCTACCGTCACCGCTAGAGGTCTTGCTCCCATCGCCGCGAGATCCGACAAATTTGCCGTTGCGGCGCGCCAGCCTGCATAATAAGGGCCTGTGGTGCGATCGCTAAAATGCACTCCATCCACCAGCATATCTGTAGTGATAGCGAGAGATTGGTTGGGATTTGTAGCCATGACAGCACAATCATCTCCGACTATTTCTGCAGGACAGAATTTTTGCAATATTTTTAAAAGACCTTGTTCTCCAATATCTTTAACTTTCATAATTTGAAATTAGTCGATAGAATTTTCACGCTTTAAATAAATCCACTTAATTAAACATAAAATATGACTCCCACTCAAGCTTACTGTGTGTATCTCTTCTGACTTCACGGCGCTAGATAACTAAACCTTTCTTTCTTCTTCCGACGGACATCGGACTGATGACGTTGTACGGAAAGCTCGGCGGGGACAGCAAAACATGACGTTGGACTTATTCCTGATGAAGTTGTACGGAAAGCAGTTGCCAGTTGCCAGTTGTCAGTTGGTAGTTGCAAGTTGCCAGTTGTCAGTTGCCAGTTGTTACAAATAACAAATAACAAATAACAAACAACAAATAACTACTGACTAATGACTTCTTCTTACCATTCTTTAGCCGAACTTGGCGGCAAGTGCAACCTCGGAAATCGATAAAAAGTATCCCCTTCATCATCCACCTCTAAAATCGCCGAAAAAATTTTAACTTGCCGGTTTAAATACTCCTGAGCAACTTCAGCCTCTACCCTAGCGCTTGCCGCCAACTGAATCAGCGACATCTGACTGTTTTGACTTTCTAACAAATGATAAAAAGCCTCATCCAACTGTCGCTTTTGCTTGCTTTCATTCAGATTGTTCACCATCAACAATCCTGCGAATCCACCGAAACCAATTACCAATAAAAATTCTAAAATTGCCATGATAACGATTGAATTGCGAGATTGAGTAACGAATTTAAGTAGATATGAATAATCACAGCATTTCAACTTCTACTTATTAGATTAACTCTGCGGGTATGCCTCCCCAGGCTTTGTTTGACAAGCAGCGATTGCCATCGCCGTCTTGTTTATTTGTTCTTAATTCTTCAGGCCCGCGGAGGCGGGCTTTGTTTGACAAACAGCGATTTTAAGCGCCATTTTTGTTTGGGTGCAGATCAAACTTGAGGTAAAACCAAATTTTCCTTACCTTTAATCACCTTAGCAGATACAATCTTGTCTCCCTGCTTCAGTTGATCCAAAACCTCTTTTCCTTCAGTCACGTAACCAAAAACAGCATACCGACCGTCCAAAAGATTCAAACCAGCCGGTGTCAGTTCAGGTTCAAACAAGAAAAAGAAAAATTGAGAAGAACCGCTGTCAGGATCGGCTTCGGCCCTAGCCATCGCCACAGTACCGAAAGCTGAAAAAGGCAAAACAGGCTCGTCGCGATAGCGCCCCGCATCTTCTAGAGTAATCCCGTAAACAGGTTCTTTTTCGTCCCTGACGAGGACTTCTAGCGGAACACTCCGGTATTGACCAGTAGCTGGGTCAATAAAACCCACTTCCTTGCCTTCGGGGTCTCCCGTTTGCAAAACATAGGATTCTTCCGATCGAATAAACGGCAAACCGTCATAAAAACCTCGATCGACCAAATCCACAAAATTACCAGCAGTCACCGGCGCGCTGTAACCGTCAACCACAACAGTAATTTTCCCCTTTTGAGTTTCTACAGCCACAGTAGCGCGCCCTTTGAGTTGAGGCAGATTAGCATACTTGGCCGGCACTTCAAACGGAAACTCGGTCACCATCAACTCTTCGATTTCGCCTACCGAACCGAGGATTTTGGCTTTCAAGTCAATCACTTTTTCCCTATCTTTAGCCTCAACAGCCTTTTCCAGTTGGGCAACTCCCTCCTTGACTCGCGCCACCAGCGTCTCAGCTTCCGGCTGTTTCGCCTCGGGAATACTGCCTAAAATATCAGACTCCCGCAGGTTGAGAATCCTCGAAGCTTTGCTGACATCGCTGCTAATGGGCCCCCAACGTTTAGAACGGATGTGGTTGCCAATGTCTTCCAGACTCATTTGCAACTCTCGCACAGTCTTGTTGTCAATCGGTAAAGCGAAGCGCAGCAGCGCCCTGGCGTCGGTAATCGCATTCCCCGCAGGCATACTGCTGCTGGGGCGTTTGGCATGGGAGACTGGAGTGAAACTCAGGGAGAGTACCAACAGCAGGAGTGCTAAAGCGACGGTTTTGACCCAGCGCTTGCACGTGTCGATCGAGAAATTCTGCAAATGCAACATAACTTTAACTTTTATTGCCTCTCTTATCTTCCCACAGCGCTGCCCGCCTTCTATCCCTTACACCCGTCCACAAACTTCGTTCCTCAGAGAGCTTTTTAGCATTCGGCACAGCACTTGCTCCCTTTCAACGGTAAAATAAAATGCCAATTGCTTTTTGATGCCGTCAGCTAGACTGCGGCTTTAAGCTGACCCCGCTCAAAAACGGATACAATCCCCAGACTCCTGTCGTGGAGAGATCGAAATTTTAGACTAAGGTTCCTGCTCCCAGATTCACGGCGCTGCAAGTAAATCTAAAATCTAAAATCTAAAATCTAAAATCGACTGACTGTAGTTCCCCCGTGCCCCCGGCGACGGGATTGCCCGCAAAAATTTATATGATTTCCAGTAACGACTTTCGGACAGGTGTTTCAATTGAATGGAATAACGGCGTGTGGCGGGTTATCGAATTCCTCCACGTCAAGCCAGGAAAAGGCTCAGCTTTTGTGCGGACAAAATTAAAAAATGTCCAAACCGGAAACGTAGTAGAACAAACCTTCCGGGCTGGCGAGACTATGCCTCAAGCCAATCTCGAAAAAAGCTCGATGCAGCATACCTATAAAGAAGGCGACCAGTTTGTCTTTATGGATATGGAAACTTACGAGGAAAGCCGCCTCAGTGCTAAGGAAATAGGCGATCGTGTCAAATATCTCACAGAAGGCATGGAAGTCAGCATCCTTCGCTGGAACGACCAAATCATGGAAGTGGAACTGCCCAATGCTGTCGTCTTGGAAGTAACACAAACCGATCCCGGAGTCAAAGGAGATACTGCCACCGGTGGCAGCAAACCAGCCATCCTCTCCACCGGAGCTCAGATTATGGTGCCTCTATTTATTTCCATTGGAGAACGGATTCGGATCGATACTCGTGAAGACAAGTACCTCGGCCGAGAGTAGAAACTAGGGAGAAAAAGAGGGTTTTGAGTTATTAATTTTGAGTTGTGAGTTAAAGAATTAAAAATTCAATACTTATCAATCAAAGCTTACAAAAGACCTCTTTGCTCCCAAACTCAGCTTCTAGTCGCACCTTTTTTCCATTGGCAATTCCCAATTCCCAATTTCCAATTCCCAATTCTCAATTACCATTGAATCTGCTGTGCAATTAGACTTAAACCAGCTTTGCGAACTGCTAACTGTTTTAGACAAAACTGGCATTTCGGAACTGACGTTAAAAAGTGGGGAGCTTGAACTGACAGTACGCAAAGGCATTCTAGCCAGCGAACCAGGCACCGTAGCAGCGCTCCCTGCTGCTGCTGCGACAATCGCTCCGATCTTGGGTGCTATTGCTAGCCCCGCTGCCACGTTACCGGATGCTGCTGGCGAAAATTTAGGAGGGGAAGTGGCCGAGGCCCCAGCGGCCCCCCATCCTGGTGTTTCTGCTGCGGTTTCTGCTCCAGTCGATACCAAATGGGTGTCAATTATCTCGCCGATGGTAGGAACCTTTTATCGCGCTGCTGCTCCCGATGAGCCACCTTTTGTCAGTGTGGGCGATCGCATCAAGGTCAGCCAGACAGTCTGTATTATCGAAGCGATGAAGCTGATGAACGAAATTGATGCTGATGAAGTGTCGGGTCAGGTGATGGAAATTTTAGTGCAAAATGGCGAACCTGTCGAATACGGTCAAGTTTTGATGCGAATTAATCCGGATTGAAGGATTACTTTATTGTTATCGAATAAATCCTCATATTTCCCGAGTGATTCTCTCCGGTGAGTTTGATAAAGTCATCCCAGCCTGTCCTGCAAGAGGTGGTGCAAAAAGTTGCTGAATATTTCAGTATTTTGAGCGAACCAATGCGTTTAGGAATTTTGAACTTGCATCGCGACGGCGAAAAATGCGTGCAAGAGTTTGTGGAAGCTACTCAAAGGAATCAAGCCAATGTTTCTCGGCACATCAAACTCATGCTGCAAGCTGGTATCCTCGCTCGCCGGAGTGCAGGGACTTCAGCTTACGATAATCGGGTGCAGGACGAGTGAATTTTCGAGCTGTGCAATATGGTGTACGCTCGGCTGGCCACCCGCATCGAACAGCAAGCCCTGCACCTTATGACATTTAGCCTGACTGCCGAACACTAAAAATTAGTTATTAGTACCCAGTTTCCAGTCCCCAGTCCCCAGCCATCAGCACTGGACTCAAAAAAAATATTATTCCGACGATCGAGTCAGCGATATCATCAGTTATCAGTTATCAGTTAAGCTGTTGCGGCATTTAAATTGAATGTCAAAAAAAATCCCCTTCTTGTGGGGTGGGCATCCTGCCCGCCCTGAACATACAATTTAAATGTCCGACAGCTTATCAGTTATTCAGTTATCAGTTATCAATCCCTACTTTTTGCATTTAGACTAATGACTAATGACTGATAACTAATTACTCATAATTCCTAAAGGGGAAAATTTTTGTCAAAACTTTGCCTGGTACTCGGCTGGTCCACCTCCAAACCTTCGCCACCCAAAAGCTCTAAAGGCTTGCCTTCCACCGAAATCCAAACCTTGGTATTCGGTTTTAAGCTCGTAGCCGTATAGATAACTTGCCCTAACCGGCTAGTCATCGAAGTGCTGCCTCCGCCCGAAGTAAATTCGCCCGACAAATCCACATGAACTCCGTCATTTTTGACACTCAAACTCCGGAGTTTTGTCCCCTTGGGAATTTCGCTAGAAACAGTTGCATCCTTGGGCCCAGCCAACAAACTGTTAAAAGCAGCTTGTAAAGCTGCATCAGGCTTTTCAGCTTGTCTGGCAGCTACTTTCGTCGGAACGGCCTCAAATTTGCCGCTCGCCCCTTTAACCCAGTAGACTTGAACTGTCTCGGCAGCTTGCTGCAAAGGCTGTGGCAAAGGCTGTGGCAAAGGCTGTGGCAGAGCCTGCTGTGGCACAGATTCCGGCGTCTGAGCCGGCGTTGTCTGAGTCGGCGGCACCCGGATAGGATTTGGAGGGGGTACGGGAATAATTACAGCAGGTGATTCCGCAGGAGTTGGGGACAGAGGCGGAGCGGTAGTCGGAGCAGAAGACTGTGTGTCTGCTGGGTTTGGCGAACGGTTCGCCACCCACAAGGCAATGCCCCCTCCCGCCATTAAAGCGAACCCGCAAACACCGGCAATGACTGCTGTGGGGACGCGGCGTACTTCTTGTCCATCTTTCATAATACAAATCATCCTTAGAGATAGAGCGCTTGGGACGGTGAGGAGCGACTCCCGATCAGCTACATTTGTCTATGGTTAGATTCTGGAATTGACACAATTGCATTGCTGGTAGCGAAGACTCTACGGCAAGTCCAACATATTTTGAATCCGAATATTGGAATCCTAGACCATTATATGAGATTTTGCGGGTGGAGTATGTCACAGTATCTCGATCGGCCTTGTCGCTATATTCTCTGGTCATCATAAAAAAATTCCAGCATGAAATAAAGTTCGGCAACCCGCGCGCGAGCGGGATTGAAGGAATTTAACGGATAGAAGGAAGAATGAGGTGGATAAAATCTTTTTCCCCAAACAAAAAGCGCCCCTATTTCTAGGAGCGCTGTTTGTTAATCAATTGCTAAAACTTAGCCGTTGATAGAAGGAGCAACCATTGCAACTGGAGTTGTTTCACCCGCTGCCAAATCGAGCGGGAAGTTGTGAGCGTTGCGCTCGTGCATTACTTCCATACCCAAGTTAGCGCGGTTGATCACGTCAGCCCAGGTATTGATTGCACGACCTTGAGAGTCGATAATCGATTGGTTGA
>NZ_JADEWV010000405.1 GCF_015207455.1 Microcoleus sp. LEGE 07076 | reverse complement strand
CCGGTTTTGCTGCTAGGGCGGCGCTGACATTGAGAGGATAAACCACAGGTAAAACCCTGTCATCTTCAAACACTCGCAATTCCTGGGTTCCAACTAATTTAGCACCATGATTTTCGGCTGCTGCTAACAGCAATTCTAAGCGATCGCAACTCGACCAATCATCGGCATCTTGGAACAAATAAGCATCATAATCAGTTTGCTCAATCACCTGTTGAATTAAACGGTAAGGGCCGACATTCAAAGCTGAAGCTAATAAAGTCACCCCTGGAAACTCTCGGACAATATCTACAGGTGGCGACTCCGAACCATCATCAATAACTACAATACCATCCAGAGGTCTAGTTTGAGTTACCAGAGACTGCAAACAGCGACGCAGAAAATGTTCGCAGCCAAAATGAGGAATCACAGCAAGTACGCGAGATTGACTGGTGATTCGAGCATATTCGACGGGATAGTTGACATTTTTTTGGTCAGCGTTGCCGATAATGTTCTCGTTATTTATAACTGTTTTTGGATCGAACTGGCGAGCTTTTTTATAATAAGTATTCGCCTTGGCTGTTCCCCAGGTAAAAGCGATATTTTGCCGTTCTAATTCCCTAGCAACAGCTAACAAATTCCAGCGCTCTATTTCTAACTGCGGTAGGGTCGCTTTTATCAAAGGAGTTGATGCAATCCAACCCAAGGAGTTAACAGGATATTGTTTGGCAGTTTCTAGGGGTAACTCTACTTTTGGAGGTAAGGATGCGAGGGCGGGATTTCTTAGTTGAGGTGGCAAAAAATTTAATTGTGTATTAGCAGGTAAAATAGCTGTTAGTTCAGTATCAATTGTCTGTAAAATTAGAGATGTTCCACCATTGTCAGCAACAGGCAAGATGCCTGTTCCACAAGAGATAAATTTTCTCGCTTCACAGGCAAGATGCCTGTTCATAAAAGGCGGATTGATAATCGTGCAATATCTCTGTAAAATAGGACTTACGCATGGTAGCCCAGAAACCGGGTTTTTTACTGAGTCTGAGGGATTGAATTTAATTACTTGTTTTAAATCATATTCTTGATTCTGGAAAGTGTCGATCGCCTCTATTTCCCAGTCAGGATGGCTGTTTCCCAGTATAATTAGAGTTAAACTTACCATTGTGTGCGATCGCAAATTGCAGACTGTTTGTAATTCATCTGTCGTGCTAATCTTTCAAATCCAGAAGCCCGCATATCCGGCGCAGCAGCCGCAATTAAACACTGATAGGCTAATTCGCCTTCTCCCTCTGCTAGCAAAACTTGCGCTAATTTTAGCAAAATCGGCATCCAAGGTATCGGATCGATTTCGCAATCGGGTAAGTGGCGGCTAATTAGTCCACCATAAATGTCAATTTTATCTAACCATTCCTGCGGGTCAATGTCAACTTGCCTCTTCAGTTTAGTATATCCGTGTTCGAGTTCTACTCGTGCTAGTTCTGACGGTAAAGTTGCTGTCGCTTGTAACTGAGATAATGCGATTGTAGCTGATGCGCGATCGCACATCATGACTTGACGCCAAGTCAACCAAGCATCTAAAAAACGATCGCCTGTTGTTTGTGGATATTTAGTGCTGGGGGCGATCGCCTTTCCACTGACTAATTCGCACCAAGATGCTAAAATTTGGATGTGAAATCGGGACGCCCAAAAATTTAAATCTCCGATTAAAACAGCTAAAATTGGTTTCCAGGCTTTCCCTACATTTGGATTATCCTGTTTGGCTTTACTTGCTGCTAGGGTGAATGCTGCTAACAAGTGCTGAATATTAAATACATCAAGCTTACCAGTAGCAGGTAAATTAGTATTTTCCCAGATGGATGCAGCGGTGTTATTCTCAAATCCTAAACTGGGAATTAGTAAATCTATCATTGCCGGATATTCCCGGCAATTCATCTCGGCTAAACGCTTCTGGGCGTGGCGGTATATCTGCTGTCTTTTTGGGATATCGGTTAAAAAACTACACGCAAACAGCAATACTCGTACAGCCATTAATTCTACGGATGTTTCCCGATAGGTTTTACGTTGTAATAGCCTTTCGAGGGCTTGTTGGGCCATCGGCGATATCCCCGAACTCACCATCACTGTCGGCTGAATTAAGCTTTTCAAGAATAATGCAATTTCTCCGGCTTCTCCTACAGGCGATAAACCTGATTCCAGCCACTCATGCCAAGATTTTTTTGTTACCCATTCGACCCATTCTAAATCGCTACAACTTGGTGTATTTTTAAAGTGAGTAAAATCCGATGAATCGACAATTACTCTCACTTTAAAATCTCCAAATAACTTTTCCAAACAAAGCTGTAAAGGCAACAAATCAAGAACTTGCTGCTGTTCGATTTGCAGCCAAATATCTACCTCTTGTTGATTTTGCCTGACTATCTGATAATTTAGAATCCCAGTAAATTTCGGCAAAGAGAGTTCTCCCGGACACTTAAAGCCTTGCTGTGTCTTGATTTGCTCTTGACTGCGCCCGAGAATTTTTGCGGTTAATCCCGAACGCCCGCAAGGACAAACATCAGGATTGAACTGAAGGCGATCGCCACATTGATATCGAATCAAAGGCATCGTATAATTAAATAAATCTGTGGTGACTAATTCACCGTCAATAATTTCATACAAACAGCGATCGACATCTAAATGAAGC
>NZ_JADEWV010000404.1 GCF_015207455.1 Microcoleus sp. LEGE 07076 | reverse complement strand
CTCAACCATTCAGTTTTTCGCCCCCCAGTCAACAGTCAACAGTCAACAATTATGTATGAGTGCAACCGGAATTGATATCATTCAACCCTATTGATTTATAATGTGTTTGCTAGAGAATCAGGCACATCGGCCGAAAAAATTGTACCAGTTTAATCAAAAAAAATCACAATGAACAGTGTCTTCTCTCCCGTCCAACAGTTGCTAATTACTTGGTTGCTAGTCCTAGTGACGGGATGGTTTACCCTGACTGCTATCAGTTATGTTGGCGAATTGGTCAGCATTTTAGTAACAGCCGGACTGATTGCATTCTTATTAAATTATGCAGTCATCAGACTGCAAGTATTTTTGCCCCGGGGAGTCGCGGCAGCACTCGTTTACTTGATTGCGGGTTTGCTAGTAGTAGTAATCGGTTTAACTATCGTGCCACCGGTGTTCAGCCAAGCCAGGCAGTTAGGAGTGAGGTTCCCGGACTTGCTGGAGTCAGCGCGGATGCAGCTAGGCGAATTTCAAGCATGGAGTGCCGATCGCAATTTACCATTTAACGTGCAAATTTTGGAGCAGCAGCTATCAGCAAAAGTACAAGAGCAAGTACAAGCGATAGCGGGCACAAGTTTAGGTTTAGTCGTAGGTACCGTTAACTGGTTTCTCGACTTAATTTTTATCGTGGTAATTTCATTTTATATGCTCCTAGACGGCAAAAGAGTCTGGCAAAGTTTGACCAGCATTTTTTCCCCAGATATTCGGTACGTGTTAACCGAAACTTTGCAGAGAAACCTCCAGCGATTTGTATCGGGACAGTTGCTGCTGGGACTGTTTATGGCGATTTCACTAACTCTCGCATTTTGGTGGCTGCAAGTTCCATTTTTTCTGTTGTTTGCCGTGTTTATCGGATTAATGGAAATAATTCCGTTTATTGGAGCAACTTTGGGAATTGGGGCAGTTAGTATAATTGTAGCATTTATCAATTGGTGGCTGGCGCTGCAAGTCTTGGCAGTTGCGATCGCTCTCCAGCAAATTAAGGACAATTTAGTCGCTCCCCGAATCATGGGAAATCTCACCGGATTGAGCCCGGTAATAATTTTCACAGCTTTGCTCTTAGGAGGTAGAGTAGGAGGATTGTTAGGAGTCATCCTGGCGATTCCCCTAACAGGAGTTGTCAAAAGTATAGTAGAAATTTTACTCAATCCCAAATTACCCCCGCAAACAGGCTCATTTTTCTACAACCCTTTTAGCGGCGAGGAATTGGGTAAAATAACAGATAATGAAACTAAAATAATCTTGGTGGCCGATGAAAAAAAATAGTTTAACGTTTGTAGCAAAGACTTCATTGCGGAAAAAAAATCTTAGCGGCATGGGTGCGGGTTCAAGAAAAACACCCTAAAGTCGATCGACAATCTCACATATCCGCACCAAACAACCAATACCAAATCCGACTTTGCCATCCCTTTATCTCTTTCCTCTTCTCTTTCCTCTTCACTTCGCGCATTTCGCGTCTTCGCGGTTCAATCCTAAAGAAGGTATGTTAGCCAAATTTACTATCAACTCCTAACACCCAACATTTAGCACTAGAATCCTGACCGCAAACCACTAAAAATCTCCAACCTAAAACTTATGAAATGGTGGCAAAACCTTAGAAAAAATCCTCTAGCTCGATTAGGAGCAGTGGTGCTGTTGATTTTTTATACAGTCGCACTTTTCGCCGAATTTGTAGCGCCATACGACCCCTACGACTCTCAACTAAACGGTTCATTGCTGCCGCCCACTCAAATTTATTTAAGCAGCAAAGACGGGCGATTTATCGGGCCTCACGTTTATCCGACGACTCAGGGCCCGGTGGATGCGAATACGGGCGCTCGCGAGCTAATTGTAGACTGGCAAAAACCCTCTGCACTCAGTTTATTTGTCAAAGGTTCTCCCTATAAATTTTTAGGAATTTTACCTTTAGATATCCACTTGTTTGGAACTAAAGGAACAGCCAAGATTAACATTTTAGGCACGGACGAACAAGCGCGCGATCAATTCACCCGCCTAGTACACGGTAGCCGAATCAGCCTCAGCATCGGTTTAGTTGGCATAGCAATTTCTTTTCCATTAGGATTGTTAATCGGAGGAATTTCCGGTTATTTCGGCAGTTGGATTGACAGTATCTTAATGCGATTCGCCGAAGTATTGATGACAATTCCAGGTCTTTATTTATTAGTAGCGCTAGCAGCAGTGCTTCCCCCAGGATTAACCAGCGCTCAGCGATTTATATTGATTGTGCTAATTACTTCATTTATCAGTTGGGCGAGTTTGGCGCGGGTGATTCGCGGTCAGGTTTTGTCAATCAAACAACGAGAATTTGTGCAAGCGGCGCGCGCAATGGGCGCGAATCCAATTTATATTATTGTCCGCCACGTTTTGCCACAAACTGCAACTTACGTAATTATTTCTGCTACTTTGGCGGTTCCCGGTTTTATTGTAGCGGAGTCAGTTTTGAGTTTAATTGGATTGGGAATTCAACAGCCCGATCCTTCTTGGGGAAATTTGCTATCTTTGTCTACTAATGCTTCAATTTTAGTGTTGCAGCCTTGGTTGGTTTGGCCTCCGGCGACACTGATTATTTTGACTGTTTTGGCGTTTAATTTATTGGGGGACGGGCTGCGGGATGCTCTCGATC
>NZ_JADEWV010000071.1 GCF_015207455.1 Microcoleus sp. LEGE 07076 | reverse complement strand
GGAGATCCCGTCCAGGACGGGATCTCCCGCCCATCCCACAATTATGTGTAAATTATTTTATTCGCGATCCTAACTGCTTTTTGTGCCGCTAGCGAAGCTGTCGAGTCAAAGTGTACTTTTGGCGGCACTCGCCAAATGCGAACCTGTCCGGTACTCGGACAATTGATATTCCCCACCGATGAATCGGGGGGATTCTTGTTTCTAAATATTTAACCACTGAACGAGTATCTTGGGTGCAGGCAACAAAATAATTAACAAAAGCCCGATCGCCAGCAATCCCAAAAAATCCCGCCGGTTATCCAATTCGCTAACATCATTCAAAGCCGGTTCGTTGTTGAGAGGAGTCAGAAACAAAATAATTGCCCACAGCAGCAAACCCTGTTCCAAAAAAGCCAGCAGCAACATACAAACTCTAGCAACTTGTCCGATCGCCATACTTGCTCGCTGGCCGAACATCGCGTGTACAATGTGCCCGCCGTCGAATTGTCCCACCGGCATCAAATTAAACGCCGTCACGATCAAACCCAAATAACCCGCCACCGCTACCGGATGCAAATTAATCGCTGTTTCCGCATTCAAAGCACCGCCCAAAGTTAACTTGCTCAACAAAGTCATTAGCACCGAAAAATTTGGAGTAAAAGAGTCAAAATTCAACATTCCCGACTTGTCTGACAGCGGTACAACGGTGGAACGAGCCAAACCCCAAATTAATAATGGCACTGTGGCAACTAAACCCGCAAACGGGCCGGCAATACTGATGTCAAATAAAGCTCGGCGGTGCGGAATTGGACTCCGCATTTGAATGAAAGCACCCAAAGTTCCCAAAAAAAACGGAATCGGAATAAAATAAGGCAAAGTCGTGCGAATTTTATAGAATCTGGCAGCTAAATAGTGTCCGGATTCGTGAAATGCTAAAATTGTAATTAGAGCCAGCGAGTAAGGCAAACCCTGGAACAACATTGACGGGTTGGCCTGCAATATTTTTTCAGTAACTCCGGCAATTTGGGAGCCGACAATCGTAGTCGTAAACCCCGCGATCAGCAGCAAAGCTAAGGCGAAAAACGGCCTGGTTACAGGTGAGGTATTGACTTGATTTTTGGCGGATTGGCGGTTGGGATTGGGAACTAGGGCAAAAAAAGGTTGACCGCTCAAGCTGTTTTGAAATATGACTAAAAAGCGATCGCCAAAATGCTGCTCGACATTCTCTCGAATTGTTTGATAAGCCGCCTCCGGGTTGGTGCGTAACTGTCCGCGACAAATGACAGCCTGCGGCCGAAATTCTAAATCCCGCAAAAAGTAAGTTGACCAAGGGAAACAATCGCGCAAACTTGCTTCTTCGGCTGAATCGATCGGGCGCAGGGGCGGTTGTGGCTTTGCCGGTTCAGTGTCCGAATCTGTTACTTGCTCAGAAGTCGATCGCGTAATTTCTTTGCGTCCCAACTGTACCAAAAACCAGTACAAAACAGGGCAAACCAAAAAAGGTATAATTACCAACTCCGGCGGTGCTGTTTTTTTTGCGCCGTTAGCTAAAACCCAACCGCTCCAAATCAGCGGTGGCGCCATCATTACCAGCCACAGCAGCCATACCGGAGTTCGGGTGATGCGGCTGATGCTACTCTGCAACAAGTAGTAAGATATCCAGCCCAAAACCAACAACCATAGTAAAAAAAACATAATATTTATTCCAGTCCTTATGAATACTTCCTTGAAACAACAGAGTTCCGTCTCCAAACAGCCCAGGCTGGTACTGCCAAATATCTTTGCTTTCCCACCTAACCGGGATACCCTGGGTGCGACAGCCTATTTCATTGTAGAAAACGAATCGAACATCCTGGTGGATTGTCCCGCTTGGGATGAGATTAACCAAACCTTTTTGGAGGAATGGGGCGGTGTGCGGCTGCTGTTTGTCACCCACCGCGGCGCTATCGCGAAGGCGCGGGAGATTCAGGAAGCCACGGGCTGCGAGATCCTGATTCAAGAGCAGGAAGCTTATTTGCTTCCGGGATTGCAGGTGACGGTTTTTGAGCGAGAATTTGCTTTGAACGATCGAACTCTGGCATTTTGGACTCCCGGTCACTCTCCGGGTTCCTCTTGCCTTTATGATAGCGGCAGCGGTGGAGTTCTGTTTTCTGGCAGACATTTGCTCCCCAACCGCGAAGGTGATGCAGTACCGCTTTGCACGCCAAAAACTTTTCACTGGCCGCGGCAAATTAACAGCGTCAAGTCAATTGTCGATCGATTTTCGCCCTCGACTTTGCGGTATATTTGCCCTGCTGCGAATACTGGTTTTTTGCGGGGAAAAGGATCGATCGATCGAGCTTTTGAACAATTAGCCAATCTGGATTTATCGGTTTGTTTGCAGAATTAAGCATACCGGGCGGTTGAAACCAAGGTTCAACCTCCGTCTTATATCGTGGACGGTTGCATCGGAATAATAAAATCGAGTCAACAGTTAACACTCAACCATTCAGTTTTTCGACCCGGAGTCAACAGTCAACAGTCACCTGACGGTACAACCGGAATTGATATTATCCGATCCCGCCGATTTTTATGGAAAAAACCGAAAAACAAAAAATGCTCGCGGGCGAATTGTATTTAGCTGCGGACGAGCAATTAATTGCCGAACGCCAGCGAGCCCGCCGTCTCGCCAGAATTTACAATTCTACCCGCGAAGACGAACCCGACAAACGGTTAGAAATTATCACAGAATTGTTCGGTGCAGTTGGGCCAAAATTTGAAATCGAGCCACCTTTTTACTGCGATTACGGCAGCAATATTTATGCGGGAAACGGATTGTACATGAATTTTGGCTGCGTGATTCTCGACTGCTGTCGAGTTAACATCGGCGAAAATTTACTGTGCGGCCCCAATGTGCAAATTTACACGGCTTTTCACCCCACAGACCCGGAAATTAGAGTTTCTGGCCGCGAACTCGCCGCAGAAATTAATATTGGCAATAATGTTTGGATTGGCGGCGGCAGTATTATTTGCCCCGGAGTGACTGTGGGCGATAATAGCACGATCGGCGCAGGCAGCGTTGTTGTCAAAAATATCCCCGCAAATGTCGTGGCGGCGGGGAATCCTTGCCGCATCATCCGGCATTTGCCTTGATGTGGTACGATCGACTCGCTGGCGCGATCGGCTCTTTGGAGCTTACCTCAACAATTTTAGATATTAGATACAGCCAGTTTGAGATTTTTCACCTCAAAGACCCTAGAAAAATCTGTGCAAAAAATCTAAAATCTAAAATCGCTTGATTTTTCGCCAACGGTTTTCAACTCCAACTCAAAAGATTTTTTATGACGACTGCAACAGTTTATCCCACCGCCCCCGATCTCTGCACCGACGACTACATCGCAGTGGGCTTGGCCACCTGCTTCATTAAAGAAGAAGGCGAAGTTCATCAAGTAAAAGTAATTGAAGCTATCCCCTCAGCAGCTTTGGAAGCAATTGTCAAGGGAATTCCCACATCTTATGAAATGGCTTGGGGGACGACTTTAGGATCGGTGCTGGAGGGCGACTCGCCCAAAAGGCTGCCGGAATTCCCCCCGGAAGCTCAGTTTAGCGACGAATTCGGCTTTCGGGCGATCGCCGCAGCCCGCACTTACAAAATCCGCCCCCAAGCTCAAGTTCACATTCCTTCAGGAACTGTTCGCAACGACTTTGCTTATTCCTTAGAACGCAAAAGAGTCCTCAATTCCGAGCGCATCGTTCGCACTGAAGATAATGTGAAACAGCACGATCACACTCACAAGGTTCTTTAAATAAATCGCCAAACTGTGGCTATTTAGCACCGAAAATAGTTTTGAGTTTTGAAATATGAATTAAATATTTCTTGAATTTTTCGTTCATTAATAACTCAAAACTTTGAAGATTTTATTATTAATAAAAACGCCAAACTCCTCAAGGTAGAGTGTGCCTTGCCTAATCAAAAAACGCCAATATCTCAACATTACCCGATCGCACTAAAGCCAAACATCTTAACCTAGGCTGCGCCGAGCTCCAAACCTTACCAAATTGAGAGAATTATTAACAACACTTAACAAAACAATGAAGCGGTTGCTGAAATGTTTTAATTTGTCAAAAATATGGTAAGATATGATGCCTGTTTAACAGAGTGAGCCGGCCAGCGGGAAAAAAATCAAAAAATCCCCGCACTTCTTGAATGCTAGTAGTTTTCAGACTGCTGGTGTGCAAGTGCATCGCAGGTGAGCTGAGGATTTTAATCTCACAAATTGGTCAAACCATGCGAAGCTTTGCGAAAGTGAAGTGGTGGAAATTAACAAGATTGTTGCGATCGGGATTTAAGGGGAAATACGATTTTCCCTACAAAATTGCGCTGTTAATTTTGGGCGCAACGATTCTAGGAGCTAGCATCATTGGTTGCATCAGCTATCACAGCGTGCGCCTTATGATTGTGGAGAATTTAGAAAGAAATGCTTTGTTAGAGGTGAAGCAGCGCGGGAACAAGATCGATCGCTGGATCGGCACGAAAAAGGCTGAGCTCGAATTCCTCGCCAACACTCCTGCGGTACGATCGATGAATTGGTATGTGGCAGGGCCTTATTTAAAATCAGAAGTAAAGCGATTGCAAGAATTCCAGCATTTTGCATTAATTGACCCCGACGGTTCTTATTTCACAACAAAAGTCGGCCGAGCTTTGATTAATGTGAGCGATCGCCAACACTTCAAAAAAGCAATGGCTGGAGAAGTCTATGTTTCAGATCCTACCATTTCTCGCACGCTCAAAAAACAAACTATTGTTCCCATTTCGGCTCCGGTGCGGTCAAATTCGGCAAATTATCGGGATAAAACAGCACAAAAGCCGATCGGAGTAATCAACGGCGTTATTAGCATGGACAGAATTGCCGAAGTAGTAGGAAAGCTGGAATATGAAGCCGGAACATATGCTTTTGTTCTCAATTCTCAAGGAGTCCCCATCGTCCATCCCGACGCTCGGTTAATCGGAAATATCGACAAGCCTGCTCCGAGTCTGTTAGAGTCCGCAGATACTAATTTGGCAAATGTAGCGCGGGAGATGGTTTATCAAAAAACGGGCATTTTGCGGACTACAATCAACGAAGCTAAAGTTTATGTTGCTTATCTTCCTTTAGAACAAGCTGAATGGTCGATCGCCCTAGTAATTCCTTCGCACAATCTCGAAAAAGAACTAATCCCCTTAAATATATTAGCAGCAGCAGCGGCCATACTCTTAGCCGCAGCTATTTTCGCAGCAATTGCGGCACTGATTCTTTTTGCCAAAAATGGCATCCGCACTCGCACAGAAGCGCTTCTCCACCGTTTGACCGGCCGCATTCGTGCTGGGTTGAGGCTCGATCGCATCCTGCAAACAACATTAGAAGAACTCGGTACTTTCCTGGAGCTCGATCGAGCAATATTCGGCTGGTACGACCCCCGACAAGATACAGTAGAATTTTGCTGGGAATATTGTCGAAAAGGTTTATCGGGGCGCTTGGGAATCTTCGGCGCGATGGGAGGGCCATCGGGAGATTTAGCTGCACGGCTGCAGCGGTGCGAAACGATACTTCTCAACAAAATCTCCGCCCCTGATGCCGCAACGCCTCAACAACCCGTCCATCTCGAACTCGCAAACAGCAGCTACGCAGCAGTACCCGTACTGACTCAGACTAATCGGCTGGGATATCTGTTCGCCATTGCTAATCGGCGGTTTGCGAATCCCGACGAGGTAGAAGTTCTCGAAGCAATAGCAGACTTGCTGGCGATCGCAATTTCCAAATCGCAACTCCAGGGGCAAATTCAAGACGAACTCAAACTTTTGGAAGAAGTATTAGCTCAACTCAGAAGAACCGAAGAGCATTTACTACAAAGCGAAAAAATGACAGTTGTCGGTCAACTCGCTGCCGGAATTGCCCAGGAAATTTACAACCCGATTAACTTTATTTACGGTCGCTTGATTCACGTCAACGATTATATCAAAGATTTGCTCGAGCTAATTCGCCTCTATAGCGAAGAGTATCCTGAACCAATACCGGAAATTGCCCAAAAAATAGAGATTTTTGACCTAGATTTTATCAGCGAAGACTTGCCGCAAATTTTCAACTCTCTGAAAACAGGCACAGATAGCATTCGCCAGATAGTCGTGGCTTTGCGAAAAATTTCACTTCCTGAGCAAGCCAACAAAGAACGCGCCAACATTCACGAAAGCATCGACAGTATTCTGCTATTGCTCGCTCACCGGCTGGAACCAAAAATATTATTAGTCAAGGAGTACAATAACCTGCCAGCAGTTTTGTGTTATCCGGGTCAGCTGATCCAGGTATGCTTAAATATTTTTAACAATGTTATTGATGCTGTTAACAGTATTGAAAACTCTGAGCCAATTATTACTATTAAAACAGATATAGTCGAGCATTTTTCAGGCAGGTTTATTGCAGTATCTATCGCCCACAACGGGCGCAGAATTCCGCCGGAGATTCAACAGAGAATATTTGACCCGTTTGGCCCTACTAAATCAATGAAAAATTTTACGGGATTGGGGCTTTCGGTTTGTTATAAAATTATTGTAGAATTGCACGGCGGCCACCTTACGGTTCAATCTCCGATTCAATCTCAAATTGAATTTCAAACTGGGGGCGGTGCTGAGTTTATCATAAAATTGCCGATCGTTTGATATGACGCTCGCAAAACAGAAATTCGGGTATGGGAACCCGATCGGACTAGGGGAACAATAAAGGTGCGATCGCAGCAAACAACCGGGAGCATCTCTGTCGGAAAGCAGCCCTGCTAGAAATTAGAGACAGAAGACAGGAGACAGGAGACAGGAGGAAAGAGGAAGAAAGAAACAGTCAAAAGAAGTGTTTTTACTCTGATGAGATGCTCCCAAACAACCAACCTCCCATTACCAAAACTTCTGCAACTAATCCCGGCATTTTTCAACCCTGCTGATTGTGAAAAAAATGTGATTCAAAAATGAATCAATTATGATAAATAAATTATTTTGTCTAGGTTTAGTGTAGACTAAAATTGTCGAATAAACAATTTAATCGTAACACTTCACAGTTAACAAAAATGGATGCAGCCACTACCGTCTTTCTTTCCTTGGGACTAGCAGCAGATGCCTTTGCTGTGGCTATTTCAAGCGGTTTAGCAATCAAACACATGAATCTCAATAAAGCTTTAAAAATTGCCTTGTTCTTCGGCTGCTTTCAAGCGTTGATGCCCGTAATCGGATGGTTGGCAGGTCTGAGTTTGAGTTTTTGGATAACACCGATCGACCATTGGATAGTTTTTGGGCTTTTGAGTTTCATTGGCGGTAAAATGATTTACGAATCGCTGCAAAGCGCAGAATACGAGAAAAAATTTAATCCCTTGCATACCGGGACTTTGATAACCCTATCGGTGGCGACGAGTCTGGATGCCCTGGCAGTTGGCATCGGATTTGCTGTATTGAAAGATTCTATTGCTCAGGCGGTGACTGCGATCGGACTTATTACTTTCTTTTTGACTTTTGTCGGCGTGTTTATCGGACACAAGTGCGGCAATTTGTTTGCTAATAAAATTGAAATATTGGGCGGAGGAATTTTGATTTTTATTGGCAGCAAAATCTTGTTTGAGCACTTGACAGAAGTGACAGTAGTAATTAGTCATTAGGTAATTATTCAGGTCAAGAATAGTTGAAAGTCCAGGAATCGGGTAGTCAGATCAGGGAAAAACCAGAGTTAACAGCACTAAAAATGGAAGTAGTTGAGCAGTTAAGCCGTGAGGAACTGATCAAAATTGTGCTGACACAACAGAAGCTCATAGAAAAATTACAACAAGAACTCGAAAAGCTTAAAGAGAAACAGCCGAGTAATAGTAAGACATCATCGAAACCCCCATCCAGCGATGTACTACAGAAATCAGAGAAAGCCTCTTCTGAGAACTCCTCCTCCTCCTCAGAGTCCGAACTCAAGCGCAAACCGGGAGGACAGCGAGGACATATCGGCAAAACCCGCTCATGATTTGGGCGAGTAGATAGATATCAAATCAGCTCTCCTGACTTTTGTGAGCATTGTGGAAGCAAAGAATTAAGTGAGATAATTGGTTACAGCAAGCAGCAGGTAGCTTGTTTGGTCGCTAAACCAAGGGATTTCTCATAAATCGAAACAAAATCTCACTAAAAAAGAAATTAGTCAAGCGGATTTAGATATGCTGGAATTGTCAGCAGCGGCGGGGGAGGTCTATTCAATGCGCGACAGCTTGTATCGTTTCAGGTTGCACCGGAAACGATACGATCCCGTACCATATTAGGTTAATCGACCGGACGCTATCCAACTGCAGAGCGCACAAAGATAATATAAAACGAACTTATTTTCAGGGCGGCGCGCAACCGGAATTCGATCGAGGATTGCGAGATTCAGCACCATTACCGGGATTGTATCCAACAAGCGTCACCTCTCCATTGGCATTCACCACCCAACCGCGAGCGGCAACAACTTCTCGTGCAGGTTTTTCCGCTTCTTCCCGAATCTTTCTATCCGTTGGATTCCTTGAATTCCGTACTTTTCCCGCTGCATTTCTGCCTTCTATTTCTTCGCTGCTTCCGGCTTCCATTTCTGTTCTTGCTTCCCCTTCCACCCACGGAAACGGTGCAGATTCACTGCTGAGCGTATCGTTAGGACTCGGTGGCAATCCCCCTTTCCCGGTGACGGTAAACTCGTTCTCGGCTCCTTCGACGCAGGGATTTGCCGCAATTAACGCCGCCGGATTGACCAAATTTTGTGGCAGTTCCACCAATCCTTGAGCGGGATTTACCCCAGAGGCGCCGAATGTTACCGCTCCTTGCAAAGCCGGGCCGCCACTTTGGGAAATCGCGGCGATGTCGCTACTTTCAAGTAGGGAAGTAGGACTTACTTGCAAATTTGCAAATTGCGCGTCATCCAGATTCAACCTGCTTCTGACTTGTTCGCGAGTAACTGCACTAAAGCCAAAAACACTGGGGACATTGATATTCACGCGGCCGCCGGCTGCTGTGCGGGCGTTAGCGGTGATGTCGCTGTTTTCTTGTGGGAGGGCGACAAGAATGCCGCTGTTGATGTTGATATTGCCGCCGTCAGAATTACCCGCATCGGTGGTAATTCGACTGCTGCGGCGCAATTGGATGTCTTGCGATCGCAGGTTAATATTTGCTCCGGTGCCCGATACGGTTGTGCCGTCAATTCTCGATCGATTGTCAAGGCCGATCGAATTTGCAACAATATTGATATTACCGGCGCGTCCGGTTCCGGTAGCCTGCACCGTGATTGTAGCTCCATTTGCGACAGTTAGTCGATCGCGCGCCGTCAGATTCAACGAGCCGGCATTTGCTGTAGCATTAGGATTGGTACCAAATGTCTTGCCAACCGAAGCATCAATTGTACTGACAAACAAACCGTTATTGCCACTGCCGCTGACCTGAATGCGATCGGCATTAACAGTAATATTCCCCACATCTCCCGCACCCAAAGAACTCGTAGTAACTATTCCCCCATCCCGCACAGTTAGGCTGGGCGTATCAATCCGAATATCCCCGCCCCGACTAGAACTCAAAGTTCCAGAAGTCAGAGCGCTAGCATTCTGAATTCCGCTAGTCAAAACTTGAGAAATACCTGAAATTTCTACTGATTCAGTAGCTCTAACTGTTAAATTTCCAGCAGGCCCGCCATCCTGAGAAAACAAAAACCTGCCAACTAAAACACCCGTTCCTAATGTAAACGCAGAACCATCAGAGAGACTCAACCGCTTCGTATCAACATTAATATTGCCCGCCCTCCCACTAGAACCGATACTCAGAGTGCTGATTCCAGTTGACACAACTGTTCTCGGGCCGCGGTTAGACAACTCAACTGATTCAGCAGCTTTAACGTTGATATTCCCCGACGGGCCGCTGCTGTAGCTTGTGGTACCCAAAAGAGAACCGTCGCGCATAATTAATCGATTGACATCAATAGTAATGCTTCCTCCCGCGCCGGTACTTTCTTTCGCTGTCCCGTTGTTGATTCCAGAACCCACCATCTCAAAAGTATTGGCGCGAACAATTAAATTTCCGCCCTTTCCACTACCAAAAGTTATCCCGCTACCTACTACCCCATTATTGAGCAGCAGGCGGTCAGTGTCGATCGTAATACTCCCCCCCGAACCAGCGCCAGCACTAGCATTAAACAGCGTAAATAGCGGGTCAAACGGGTCTGCGGTTCCCGATACCAAATATTTAATTACCACCTGTTGAAAGCCATCAACTCCCAGCCCGCTCATTTCTATTGAATCAGCAGCGCGCAAATTGATATTGCTTCCTGCACCGTCTCCTAGAGTCAGGGTAGAAAATTGGGTGCCGTTTTGCACTCGCAACTTTTGGGCGCTGATATCGATACCTCTACCATCAATATTTCCGAGCGTAATCCCATAAATTCGCGCACCGCTGATGGCAACATTGCCACCTTTAATCTCTATTCTGCCACCGCCGATACCGCTGGTGTTGATGAGTGTCCCATCCGATACTTGAATATTGCCGAAGTTCTGAATATTGTCATAATTTAAACTAAAACTCCCTTGTTCCCGCGCTGTCAGTGCCAAATTAACTAAACCGGGACTAGCTACACTACCGAGCAAAATTTGTCCGCTGCTGGCGGTTAAATTGCCGCCTGGGAGTTGGATATCGCCGCCAATTAAGGCTAAAGTTTGACCTGGTTCTACGGCTAAACCAACTCGATCGCTAATCGGAATTGGCAGGGGAGATGCTGGGAGATTTAGTTTTCCTGAAGCCGTCGATTGATTGACAATTGTACCGAGATTGTCTCTAAATCTTAAACCAACGGGAATATTAACTGTCAACAGCGGGGATGTTTGCGGGTTGGCGCTGCTGAATTCTAAGCCGTTATCAAACACAATACTGTCAGCAGTTGAAGCCAGAAACGAACCGCGCACATCTAACCGCGCATTTGGGCCGAAGACAATGCCTTTGGGGTTAATTAAAAATAAATTAGCATTGCCTAAAACTCCCAGAGTTCCTAAAATATTTGAGGATTTACCCCCAGTAACGCGGGTGAAGATATTAGCTATTCCGCTGGGATTTTCAAAATAAGCTCCCTGCCCTTCTTTGATGTTGAATTCGCCGAAACTGTGAAACAAGCTAGAGCCGCGAGTTGCGCCGCCAGTGATTTTATCTGAGGGTAAGTTGTTGATAGTATCGGGAACTGTGCGCGAACTTTCCGGCCCCAAAGTGCCGTCGGGGACGATTTGGGCGAAGGTTTTCGAGGGAAATAGCAACACCAAGGCAAACAGTAGGAAGTAACTTACGGGCGGGCAAGATGTCCAACCCCTACTTCTCACAAGAAAATCTAGTATTTGTGGAACAGGCATCTTGCCTGTTCTTGAGAATGGTGCAAATAGTAACGAGTAATGTAAGGAAGGCATAAAAACACTCTTTCCAGGATAAATTTTATCAGTGTAAGCTCATCTCGTTGGTCTAAAGGTTTTGAATTTGGCTGCTGAGTACAAGTTGCTCGACTGTGATTTCTAGTTCGGGAAAAGTTTTAGAGATAATGCGCTCATTACTTCTAAAACTTTGAACTAAATAACTGCCATTTTCCAAACAGTAAACGAAAACTGTGGGAATTTTGGGATTTCCTAGATCAGCCCTAGAAGCGATGGCTAAATAGTCCACAATCCAATACTCACAAATGCCGAGCCTTTGATACTCGTCTAGCTTATCAACATAGTCGTCTTCCCAGTTAGTTGAGGTAACTTCTAGTGCTAATTGGATAGGTTCGGTAAGGGCTCCGTAGCCACGTACATTGCTGTTCCATACTGATGCCTTAACCACGCCGACATCAGGATTTCTGCCTTGTTCTTGTCCTGAAGCTGTTACAGTTCTCAAAACTAGATATTTGTCCACGATATAGTCAAGTCCTAAGCGTTCGCTTTCTCTGTCGAAAGACTTAACAAGATATCGTGCCACATTTTTATGAGCTCTGGTTGCTTCCACTTTGACAATCTCTCCATTTACAAGTTCGTAGATGCCCGATCCGTCTGGGTACTTTTCGAGAAAATCTGCAAATGTTAGTTTAGTTTTTGTCTGAACCATAAGACAAGCCCTCTTGTGTTAACTAGGTTAGGATTTATATCGTTTCCGGTTCCATCATAATTATGTATTTGGATTATATCAGTGCGATCGCCCCAATGTTCGCGACCCAAGTAGCGAGACCGCCACTTAATAAAATTTGAGCGTCAGCGCTAAAGATAACTGATATCATGTCCGGTCGATTGCCAATGGTATGGGTTTACGGGCGATATAACGAGTTAACGGTGTTCATCATACCACAGTAATAAATTGGGTAAAACAAGTCGGAAAACAGTTGCCAGATGTTTATCACCCTGAAGTCATTCCAGAAGTTGGTTCCCGGCGATAAATTACAAACTTATGTAAAAAAAACAGACAAGATATGCCGAGCGACGGCGGTTGACCACTTTCAACCAGGATTTTTAGGATGGGTATTAGGGGCTCGTAGCGCTCAGACATTTGAACCATTATGGGACAAAGTAAGTCTAGAGAAATGCTATTTTTATGTAACTGATGGATGGTCTATATATCCCATGTTTATTTTTGATTGGTATCGAATTATTAGCCAGACTTATATGACCCGAGTAGAAGGGGAAAATACCAGACTCAGATATTACGCAAGTCCGGCTAGATCGTCAGACTCTTTGTGATTCTCAATGTGAGGAAATGCTCAAGCATTTTATTAAGTTATTAATTACATTACTTGAGGTTTGGCGATATTCCCATGACCGGGGCATTCATACTTTGATTCAGCAACGCCCCCAAAGGGTAGGAAGGACAGCATCTTCTGCTTTCTTTTCCTACCCTACCCTTCACCGAACTCCTGCGGGGAACGGGAACGGCTTTGGCGAACGCGTCAAGAGTGCCTTCGCGGTTGATTCAATCTTACCACCTGTTAGTTATCATTCTGATACAACCGAATTTAAGATTAATGAATGAGACTTTACCGCCGATTTATTTTTACATTCCTCAAAGCCAGTGGCCTGTGGGAGATTTGCCACAAAGTCCTGAAGAATACTGGCAGTGGATGAGTTCTTGGGGCAGCAGATACGGCAGGGGAAAGTATGATTGGACTCTGCAAACATATCTTTATTTGAAAGCGGACGGGTTGCAGTGTCAATTAATAGATTTTATGCCGGATGAAGGCATTGTGCTGTCGCATCGAGATTTTTTATCCGATCGCTTGCAACCGCTGCCAAAGTTGCTGGTTGTTTGTATTAAGGTAGATAGAGAGCCTCACCCTTACGCTCAGTTGCAAGTGGTGCAGAACGATCGCGATCGGCTATTTAGTCGATCGCCCTTTTTATGGCAGTGCCATCCGCTGAAATTTTGGCTGCAACCCGGGTTAATTCCCCGCGATGCGGCCAGGGGCGAAATCTTTGAAAACGCAGCACTTTTCGGCGTTTTAGACAGTCTAGCACCGGAATTGCAAGCACCTTCTTGGGGCGAAAAACTCGGCGCTGTGGGTTTGGATTGGAAAGTGGTGGGGTGCGATCGCTGGCACGATTACAGTAAAGTTGACGTGATTGTGGCTGTTCGCAGTTTTGAGGGCGAGAACACTTTTGACTCGAAACCTCCCTCAAAATTGATTAACGCTTGGCACGCGGGCATTCCGGCGGTTCTGGGACGCGAATCTGCATACCGCAGCGAGCGCCAAAGCGAACTTGATTACATAGAAGTAGCTTCGCCGGAAGAGGCAATTGCTGCTGTGGAGATGCTGCGGGGCGATCGTAATTTGCGCGCGGCAATGATCGAAAATGGTAGAATCAGAGCGCAAGAAACGGCAAATGCCCAGATTATTTGGCAGTAGCGCAATTTTTTGACAAACGTAGCCGTTCCTGCTTATTATCGTTGGTGTACAGCATCTATTTGGCAGCAGCAAATATTTTTAGCCCGCCGCTATCTAATTATGAAAGCAAACCGCCTCCAAAGTCGCCTGAATCAATTTGTATCTAAAAAATAGCCGTGAAAATTTGCTATTTCATCCAAACCCATCAAAATCCCCAACAAATTTATCGCCTGGTTCGCACTATCAAAAAATCGAGTCCTAATTCTCAAATTCTGATCAACCACAACTTTAACAGATGCGATTTAGACTTGACTCCCCTGCAAGAATTGTCAGATATTCATTTGTTGGCAAATCAAGAATATTTAATCCGCGCCGATTTTTGTTGTCAAGTTAAACCGTATTTAAATGCAATTGATTGGTTATTTGCCAATAATTCGGATTTTGACTGGCTGATTAATTTAACCGGCCAAGATTATCCCACTCAACCGCTGTCAAAAACTGAAGATTTTCTTGCAAAAACTGACTCGGATGGTTTTATTCGGTACTGGGATGTTTTGGCTGAGGGAATACCTTGGGACAAACAGAAGGGATTCAAGCGATATTATTGCCGTTACTGGCGAATTCCAGGGCGCTGGAGTTACAATTTTTTGAAAGAGTTTCAGCAGTTCCAGGCTGTGCGAAAATGGACTCCGCTGCAATTTTACCTGAGTTACGGGCCGCTGGTGGGGATACCCCGCCGATCGACCTTATTTAGCGATCGCTTTATCTGTTACGGTGGCTGTGGTATACTCTTTCTAGAAAGTGCGTTGAATACATCAAAAATTTTGTTAATACTCGCCCGGATTTTGTGGAATATTATCAAAAAACAGTAGTCCCAGAAGAGTCTTTCGTGCAGACTATCTTAGTCAACAATAAAAAATTAAATCTGGTGAATGACGACAAACGCTATATTGATTATACCAATGCGATAGCAGGTTCACCAAGAACGCTGACAGTGCAAGATTATGCGACAATTACTAAAGGCAACTTTCACTTTGCGCGCAAATTCGACCTCAAACAAGATGCGGAAATTCTTGACAAATTAGATTCCTTAATTTTTACTTAAAAAACCAGGTTCGTAGTGAGGCTTTCAGTCCGCCTCAAAACCTGAAAGCCAAAGTCCACAAAACTAAAGTAGTTAATTTTTTAATGACAGTAGAAACCAAGGGATTTATCACTATTTTAACAGGTCTTTACTCTTTTCAAGACTGCGTGCATTTTCTGGCTTCAGTCAGGAAGTTTCACCGCGAACCCATTGTTGTTTTAATAGATAGAGTTCCTCGGATTTTATATCCTTTACTTCTGGCGTTTGGAAATGTGAAATTGCAGCCCGCACCGCCTGACGAAAATCCTGTTTTGGCTTCGCGGCAAGCTAAGGTGGCTTTGTATGACGGATCTCCTTTTGAGAAGACTATTTACATGGACTGCGATATTTGTTTGTTGTCGCCAATAGATGAGATTTTTGACTATCTTGATGAAGTGGATTTCCTGGTGACTGAGGATCTACAACCTGCAATCGCTAAAGCTGCTCATTTATTAAGAGTTGAGCGAGATATTCTGTCTACTTTGCAATCTGTAGGATTACCTTTGAGCGAAAATAGTATTCAATACAATAGCGGATTTATCGCTTTTAAAAAAAGCACTAAAAATCAAAAGTTTTTCCAAAATTTTAAGAAATATTTCGAGATAGTAATTACTAATCAAAACCTGCTAATGTTGAGAGATCAAGGTGCTTTTGCTGCTGGGATCGAAGCGGTAAAACCAAAAATGAAAACATTGTCGCCTGTTTACAACTACTTAGACCAGTGGAAAGCCACTTATACGATCGACAAACCGATTAAAGTTATGCACTGCACCTATCCCTACCGCCCGCAGTACGCAAAGAACGTGACGCGATCGCTTTTTACTAGAATATTCGATCGCACCGCTCAAATATTTTTACCAAATCAACTTAACAATCCCTGGCGTCTCAAATAATTAAAGTTGGCAGCAAAACAGCATCAAAAGTAACAAAATCTAGGCAATAAATAAAAAAACTAGCGTCAGTACATCCGAGAATTTACCGATAAATCAGTATTGTTGGCTCGCATAACCTCTCCTGCATCACCTTTTTTTTTCCAAAAATACTTCCTTGCTAAACTTTCCCCTAGTTAAAAACCCGGTTTTTTCCTTCCCGTCGTCCAAGTTACGATCGCCTTGACAAAAGCTCGGTTAGGCAGGAAAATCAAACAAATGTCAAAAAAAATACTCAGTGAAAGTTTCATTAGTGGTGAGCGATTTATCGGGAGCAGGTGCACTTCGTGCCTTTATCTTAGCTCAAGTTTTGATCGACCTTAACTGCGAGGTAGAAGTTGTCGGATTTAAGTTTGGTCGAGAATTGTACGCAATTCCTCCTGCAAACATCCCAGTCTATGCGCTCCCAGGAAAAAACTATCCGGGGTTTTTGATAGATGCTCAAAAAATTTTGAAAAAAATAGACGGAGACATCATTTATGCAGTCAAACCTAAACCCACAAGCTTTGGTTTATCGCTGCTAAAAAAAATCCAGAGTCGCCGCCCTGTTATTTTAGATATTGATGACTTGGAACTGAGCTGGTTCGGCCAAGATGAATGGAAATACCGTCCTTCTTTCAAACAACTGTATCGAGACATTTTCAAACAAAACGGTCAATTGAAAGAACCAGATCACCCGCTGTATGTCAAGTGGATGGAAAGTTTAATCCACCGTGCTAATGCAGTCACCGTTCATACTGAGTTTTTACAACAGCGTTTTGGCGGTGTATATTTGCCTAATGGTAAGGATACTAAAATGTTCGATCCTGCTAAATACAATCCTGAATTGAGCAGAGAGCGCTATGGCTTGTCAGCGTATAGAATATTAATGTTTCCGGGTGCGCCTCGACCTCACAAAGGTGTTGAGGATGTTTTAATGGCCCTCGAACAGTTAAACGAGCCAGATTTAAAATTAGCGATCGTCGGCGGAAGTCCTTATGATGATTATGATGATAAACTGATGCAACAATGGGGGCGTTGGATTGTTAAACTGCCACGGTTTCCAGTCGAGACAATGCCTGAAGTTGTGGCGGCGGCTCACGTTGTCGTTGTTCCTCAGCGAGAAACTCTGACAGCCGTGGCTCAGTTTCCGCTCAAGCTGACAGATGGGATGGCAATGGCTAAGCCTGTTTTGTCTACACGAGTGGGGGATATTCCAGCAATTTTAGGGGGAACCGGTTATTTAGTCGAGCCAAGTTCTCCCGGTCAAATTTCCCAAAAAATTAAATGGATATTTCAAAATTTGACAGCTGCGAATTTGCAAGGAATGAAAGCTCGGGAAAGATGCGTGAAAAAATACAGCATTCAAGCAATGGCACCGATACTTTCAGAGCTAATCTCAGGTAGATTGAGGTTACATTTAAGCCGCTGAATGGACGAAAAAAAACTGGGTATAATTAAAGAATATTTTGAGATGCCAAACTGTTTAGCTGGGAATGCTTCATGTCTGCCAATAAGCTACTCCTAAAATTTGCCAGACGATATCCCGGCAGGATTTTGTTAACTGTGATCCTGGGCTTTTCTGGGGCTTTATTTAGCGGTATCAGCACTACTCTGATTGTACCAGTGCTTTTAAATTTTTTGGATGAAGCGATCGAGCTGCGGGGCGCTCCACCTCTAATTAAAACTTTGATGTATCCCTTTGAGGGAATGCCCGAAAATCAGCGTTTAATGTTGATGGCAGGAGCGATTTTTGTGGCAATTTTTTTAAAGAATATTGCTAGTTATATCAATACTTTAGTGGCTACTTCTCTAACGCGTTCTCTGACTTTTGATTTGCGAGAAGCTGGTTTGCGGTTGTTGTTAGAAGTAGATTTAGATTTTTATGCTAAAACTAAAGTCGGAGATTTAATTAATAGATTGGGCGGAGAGATTGGTCGGACGGCTAGTGCAGTTGGCACGGCAATCGGAATGTTTACTACCTCAATCACTGTTTTGGTGTTTGTGGGCTTGCTGCTTTCTATATCGTGGAAACTGACGGTGACAGCTACAGTTTTGCTGGCGTTAGTTGCTTGGACAAATCAATATATTATTAACCGTTCTAAGCATTTTGGTCTCCTGCTTTCAGAAATGTCAAAAGATTATTCGGTTAGGGTGCTCGAAACTATGACGGGGATTCGGCTGGTAAAGTCAACTGGGAACGAGGATAGGGAGTATCAGCGGATCAAGCATTTAATTCAAAGGCGAGAACAAGCGGATTTTCAAGCTCAGGTAAATTATGCGGCGATCGCCCCAATTAACGAAGTTGTTAATTTAATAGTTATTCTTTTAATTGTGTTGATAGGTCGCACAATATTTGCCAATGAACTAGAGTCTATTTCAACGGTTTTATTGACCTATTTATTGGTGCTTTTTCGGCTAATTCCTTTGATTTCTCAATTAAACAGCGGGCGCAGTCAATTTGCTAATACGTCGGCTAGTGTAGAGGTAGTTAATGATTTTTTGAGCTGCGATGACAAGCCGTTTATGCTGAACGGTTCTGTGCCGTACACTCATTTAAAATCGGGAATTCGTTTTAATAAAGTATCTTTTAGTTATCCGAATCACAAAAATTTAGTTCTTCAAGGAATTGATTTATTTCTCCCTCGCGGCACTACCTTGGCTTTGGTAGGAACTTCGGGTTCTGGTAAGTCAACTTTGGCAGATTTACTGCCGAGATTTTACGATCCTACTGAAGGTAATATCTCGCTCGATGGCAAGAATTTGCGCGAATTTGAGCTAAAAAGTCTCAGAAAAGCAATGGGTATTGTTAGCCAAGATACGTTTTTGTTTAATGCCTCGGTGCGGGAAAACATTGCTTACGCTAGGCCCCAAGCGACTGAGGCAGAAATTGTGGAAGCGGCGCAGGGAGCGAATGCTTATGAGTTTATCGAACAGTTGCCGGAGGGGTTGGATACTCAAATTGGCGATCGCGGTGTAATACTATCGGGAGGGCAGCGTCAGAGAATTTCGATTGCTAGAGCTTTGCTGCAAAACCCGGAAATATTAATTTTAGATGAGGCTACGAGTTCCCTGGATACGGTTTCGGAAAGATACGTGCAATCGGCGATCGAGAAATTGAGCTGCGATCGTACAACCTTAGTAATCGCCCACCGCCTCTCCACAGTCCAAAAAGCCCACAAAATCGCCGTGATCGATCGCGGAAAAGTAGTAGAAATGGGTTCCCACGAAGAATTGCTAGCAAAAGGAGGTTACTACACTCGCTTGTATTCAGTACAATTTGCCGAAGAAACCGCTCGCGATGAAGCTCTAATTAGAGGTTCTTACGAAATTCGCACTCGGCTGACTCCCATGATAGCTTACCTCAAATTGTTAGTAGATGAAATGGTAGACTCTCCCGAAGAAAGAGACGAGTTAATCAGAGAATCATTTCATTCCGCTGCTAATATCTTTAAGACCTTAGAATTTATAGAAAGTACCATTAAACGTCAGACTGTTAAAAAGTAGGCAGTTGTTATTAGTTATTAGTTATTAGTTATTGGTTATTGGTTATTGGTTGTTAGTTTGCTCGTTACCAGGCTCTGCCTGGTAATGCAGATCCGGAGGCTCTGCCTCCTTCTTTCTTGCAACTTACAAGAGAAAGGACTGTAGGATGTGTTTAAGTTATTAAGTTTTCGAGCCTTAACAGTCAACAATCAACAGTTAACAATCAGCAGTCAACAGTCAACAGTCAACAGTCAACAGTCAACAGTCAACAGTCAACAGTCAACAATCAACAGTCAACAGTCAACAATCAACAATTCCCATGTCTAAATATTATGTATTTTTCACCAAAAATGTCTTGCCGCAACCCAATGTGGCCAGCTTAGTTCAGGTTTTACACTTTGCCAATGCCGCCGCAAATCTCGGTTTACCAGCAGTTTTAGTATACCTCCGCCAAGGCTGGAGCGCTTTAAATCCGGTTGATTTGCTTTTTTCTTTTCAACCGAGAAAACCGGATGACAAACTTGCC
Source organism: Microcoleus sp. LEGE 07076 (assembly GCF_015207455.1). GTDB lineage: Bacteria > Cyanobacteriota > Cyanobacteriia > Cyanobacteriales > Microcoleaceae > Microcoleus. Next base: position 7,886 of record NZ_JADEWV010000071.1, on the reverse strand, counting down.
AAAATCTACAATCTTGAGGAAAAGTTAAAAATCGCAGATTTGCCAGTGCCTGCCATCGATCTTTGGGACAACAAGTGGACGAATGCGAGTACAATAGTTTGCAAATATTATTTACCAATTCACCTGCTTAAATCCACTAAACTCGTCCACAGCCGCGACTGGAACTTTGTCAAAGCTGCCATTAAAAACGGAATTCCCGCTATCTACGAACAGCACCACCATGAAGACAAGAAATTTGCACCCGAAATAGTTGGCAATCCTCTATTTCAAATTGCTGTAACTGTTGCAGATACTGTTCAAGACAGCATGATTGAGAATGGGATGCCGCCAGACAAAATAATTACGCTGCACAACGGTTTTAACCATTTGTTTCTCGCGAGACAAGCAGCAGCCGCCGAGAATTGGCGACAGCAATTATTAGCAGGTGACAGGCAGCATTTAGCAGTTTATGCGGGCGGACTTTACCCGTTTAAAGGTGTCGATATGCTGGTGGATGTCGCCCTGGAATTGCCGGAAGTTCAATTTGCGATCGCCGGTGGGGATTCATCCCAAGTCACAGCATACCGGAAATTAGCCAAAGACAAACAAGTTAACAACATTAATTTTATCGGCTACCTGCCTCAAAATCAACTCGCTAGCTTGCTGCAAGCAGCGGATGTGTTGACTCACCCGCACTGTTTGACAGAGGCCGCGACGTTCACATCTCCTTTAAAATTCTTCGATTATATGGCATCGGGAACTCCGATTGTAGCGACAGAGATTGCGTCTTTGATGGAATTTAAATCTGGAAATATTGCAGCAATTTGGTGCGAACCGGATAACCCGCAGCATTTTGCACAAAGCATTCGAGATTGTTTAACCAAATATCCGAGGCAGGTGGAAGGTTATGCAGAAACATTGAAATTTGTCAAGCAATTTTCCTGGGAAAATCGGATTGAGAGGATTTTGAGTTATGTGGATGACGAAGTGCGATCGCAACTTATTAATTAGTTTTGTATAATTTTAAATTAGCTATTCCTAGCTCCGGCGGTTGAAACCGCGGCTAAACAAACAAAGTCCGCCTACGCGGACTCAGAGAGCAATGAACCCAAAAATCATCGGCACAATCACCACCTACCCAGGCATGAGTCAAAGCGACTGGCTGTGGCAACAAACCCCTCACAACTTCGGCAAATGGGGAAATATTCAAATGCTTGCAAACCACCCAGAACCAGACTTTTTGCTCATGTATCAATTCGACTTTCCCCGACAACCAAAACAGCAATCCTGGATGGATAAAATACGAAACTACAGGCATCCACAACCAGAAATTGACATTCGAGAAAAATTCCGTAACGTTCCCCAAGAACGGATTATTTATCTAATCAGAGAGCCGCCTTTAGCAGAAGTAATTGAAATTACAAAAGCCAACTACGAACAAGCAAAACTTTATTGCGGCTACATTTCCGGGCCTGACGACTTCGCACCAAAACCCGATTATATGCCTGCGATTTGGTATCACTCTAACTCGTTTCGAGAACTGAATGAAATGCCGCCACCAGCTAAAACTAAATTCTGTTCTTGGATAACTTCAGGTGTTAGCCGCACCGCCAACCACCGACAGCGATTAGATTTTATCAAATTGCTGCAACAACAAAAATTAGACTTTGACCTGTACGGGCGAAACTTGCCAATTTGGGCGCAGGGAAACGGCACTGTTAACAATAAATGGCACGCCGTCGCACCGTACTATTACAATTTAGCTATTGAGAATTATGCCGAAAACGATTTGTATGTCAGCGAAAAACTTTGGGATGCTTTGTTAGCTTGGTGTTTGCCAATTTATTACGGCGGTGCGGCGGCGGATAAGTTGTTGCCAGCGGGGAGTTTTCTGCGGGTGCCGAGTTTGGATGAAAAAGGGGTACAATTTATTAAAGAGGTTGTGGCTAATGCGGATTATTGGCATGAAGCTAGGGAGAAAATTGCGGAAGCCCGACAAATCATTCTCCACGAATTAAACTTGCTCAATTGGCTGTCTAACTTTGAATCTCAGGAAATAGGGCAATGACAGATGATTCGGCGGTTGAAACCGCAACTACACAAACAAAGTCCGCGCAACGCGAGACTAATAGATATGAATGGAATTTGCACGCTAGCCAACGATACAGTTTACGACCAACTAATTGCCTTGCTCAACAGTATTGAAGTTATCTTAGGTTCAAATATTCCTGTCTGCATTTATCCTTTCGACGAGCAAATAGAGCAAATCAAAGCTGAAGTTGTTAACCGTCCCAACGTCTTTGTTTATGAAGATAGCGCATCTATTCAGCGATGGGACGAATTCATGCAAGCAGCCGCACCTGAGCGTTTGAATCGCCAAAAATTCCGGCTTTACGGCGCGCACCGGCGCTTTTGCGCTTTCGACGGGCCGTTTGAAAAGTTTATCTATATGGATGCTGATACTTTGCTGATGAATTCCCTTGATGGGGTTTTTGAGAAGTTAGAGGAATCTGATTTTGTGGTTTATGATTTTCAATTTCTATTTCCAACTAAGGTATACAATATTAAGTCACCAAAACTCGTCGAAGTTTTTGAGCCCAATCGGATAGACTCGGAAGTATTTTGTTCGGGATTTTACGCTAGCAAGCAAGGATTGTTTGAGCAAAATACTAGGGAATGGCTGTTAGCTCAACTGCAATCTGGCGAGGCGGAAATTCTCTATGCAGGTGCGGGAGAACAGCCGTTGCTCAATTATATGGTGATGAAAACGGGCATGAATAGTTATAATTTTGCTTATAGCCTCCCGGATGGGGAGAAAACTGGGTGTAGCGTCACTTCCCAACATTTTGAAGAACGCGATAATATTTTGTACGACAAGGGAAACCGACTCACTTATATTCATTATATTGGTGTGCCGCCGGATTTGATTCGGAGGGTTTGTTCGGGGGAAAATATTGAGTTTCCCTATGGCGATTTGTTTCTGCATTACCGCTATCTCCGGGAACCGGAAAGGCGTCCGGTTTTTAGGGAACCGCCTAAGTCTTATACTGAGGTTTCTCGGTCGAATTTGTTAACCAGGGTATTGAGAAGGTTGAGGATTAATGTTTGATTGTTAAACCGCAGAGGACGCAGAGAACGCAGAGAGAGAAGAGATATGAGTTATTCTGATGTTAATGGATTTGATGTTAGTCGCGGTATTTATATTGTTGCTAATGATCAGGTGATGGAAAGTGCGATCGCCCTTGTAAACAGCATACGTCTGTACAATTGTCAAGTACCAATTTTTCTGATTCCCTTCGACGACAATTATCAGCAAGTCGCGGCCGCCCTCAGCAGTCGCCACGGGGTGCAGTTGTTCCCAAATTTGGAGTTTGTGGAACAGTTTACCAGGGAAATTGGCCAAACGTTCGATCGTACTTTTCTAGCCCTTCCCAACAAAATGCGGAAACTCTGCGCCTGGTTTGGCCCCCTAGACGAATTTTTGTACATCGATACAGACATCATCGTTTTTGAAGACATCGCCGCCAACTTAAACACACTTTCTGAAGTAGACTTTTTTTGCTGCGACTATCACCATCTTAGCGAAAAACTGCGAAATGTATTTTCACCTGTTGTAAAAGAACAAAATATCTTTACAGACTTACAGCTTCAAGATGTATTCAACAGCGGTTTTTGGGCTTCGAGAAAAGGAACTATTGCTGAATCGCAAATGTATGAAATTTTGCGAGAATGCGCGCAGCATCGAGAATATTTTGATTTTACTCAAAATGTCACAGACCAACCTATACTAAATTACATGATTCTCAAGCTGATTCCCAAGCGCTGCAATCTTGTTAAAGCTTCGCCAGCCGAACCTGGAAGCTGGGCTGGTTCTAAACATTTTCAGGAAATAGATTATGTGCTTTATGACAAAGGCAAAAGGTTAAAATATCTTCACTGGGCTGGGATACCAATTAAATCGGGTAGTCCTTATTGGAAACTTTGGGAACATTATCGTTATTTAGATCAACAAAAACCTAATTTAATTCAAAAATTCTTCCGATATTTGTCGGGTGTGTTGGGCGCTGTTTTAATATTTGATATCGTGGTAGAAATGCGAAAGCGCCCAACGCACCTCACGCGATGATTGGGTGCGTTGGACGCTATATTTATATTCAACATAATCCGAGATTATTGGGAAGCGCCCAATACACCTCACGCGATTATTGGGTGCGTTGGACGCTATATTTATATTCAACATAATCCGAGATTATTGGGAAGCGCCCAACACACCCTACGGGATACATTTTCTATTAAAAAACTATGAGAAAAGGCATTTATATTCTGGGAAACGATGTTGTTTTTGACCATTTAGTTGCTTTGTTGAACAGTCTCGAAGTCAACGGCGCACAAGATATTCCTGTTTGCATCATTCCCTATGATGATAACCTGAAAAAAGTCCGATCGCACATTTCCAGCCTACACAATGTCACCCTCTTTGACAATACCGATTCCATCGATTTCTGGGAAGACTTCGCGACTCAAGCTTGGACATCTCACAAAAAAGCTCAGCAAGTTTGGCAAGCCAAAGGTTGGCGACAAGTTCACTGTCTGGGAATGCACCGAAAATTTTGCTGTTTTGACGGCACTTTTGACAAATTTGTCTATTTTGATGCGGACACTTTGTTAATGGGTTCTCTGGATGCCATTTATCACAAACTTGATGAATTTAATTGGGTAGCAAACGATTTTCAATATAAATCTGACCTCAATTATGTGTTTGATTTATCCTCAGAAAAACTAGCAGAAGTTTTCCAGATTGAAAACTTGGAATCTCAGATTTTTTGTGCGGGTTGGTTTGCTTCAAAAAAAGGTATTTTAAATCGCCACAACTCAGCAGAATTATTAAAAAAATTGACTTCAGGAGAAGCAGAAATCCTGTCCTTGCGGGGAACTGACCAACCTTTGTTTAACTATTCAGTCGCCCGCAGTGCTATCTCTTTTTATAACTTTGCGTATCATCAAGCTGCACGGGTAACGGGGAATCATTGGTCTTCTCAATTTGATGTGATAGATTATGTTTTATACGATAAAGGACGGCGGTTGACTTATTTGCACTACATGAGCATTTCGGCGGCAAAGTTTACTCGATTGTGTGCTGGCGAAGATGTTGAGATTCCCTACCGAGAGGTGTTTCTGCACTACCGCTATTTGAATTCACCGGAAAAACTGCCAAAACTGGCGCATCCCAATTTGTTGGTTCGTTTGGGGAGAAATTTCAAAAGTTTGGTAGTTAAAAAAATTAATAATATTATGTTTAAGTTGCGAAGTTTTGGGATTGATGGTGATTAGTTTGATTGTTTTTTTTGAACCGCAGATGTTGGCAGATTAACACTGATAAACGCTGATTGGGTTTTTATCTGTGTGATTCGCGTTTGTCTGCGGTTTAAGAAGTTTATTGTTCAAATGAATCTAAATCGAGCGCTTGGGAACCTCCGCGTTCTAGTTCGATTAAAAGTTTGTTTAGCTGAGTCCAAACCAACCACGCGGTGAGTAGTGTGAGCGGTAAAGCTAGAGCATAAGAAAGTAATTTTGGGAAGCCAAAAATCTCCACTCCCGAAGCTAAAAATACGCAAATTCCCCCGGCCATTCCGATGAAAGGTATGGATAATTGCAACCTTGGCAGGTTAGCTAGAGTACGAGTGGAGCGATTTTTTGACCACTGCTGCACTGCTTGTTTGAGTGTTGCTTCAAAAGCTAAGCCTGATGCCATACCTGCTAGCAATCCAGCGCTCATTAAAAAATATGGAGGTTCTGGAAAATAATACACGAATAATTCCTTAGTTTGGGTAATGGAAAATTTGTCTGTTGTCTGTTGTCTGTTGTCTGTTGTCTGTTGTGATTAGTTAGCATTTAGCAGTAAGTAAGAAGGAAATTATTTTCGCCTCTATTTTCTGCATTTTGAAATTTGCGTATTCGGGACTTTTTTGTGGTCAAAAAAGTTAATTGTTAATTATTAGTTGTCTTTTGATTTATAACTAATGACCACCCTTCGACTTGCTTCGGCTTCGCTGGCTCACAAGTCGCTAATGACAACTGACAACTGACTAATGACAACTGACTAAAATTAAAATCGAGTTAGGGCGGCTGTTCCTGCTGTGGAAAACTCGGCCAAAGCGCCTAGAGCAACATTGAACAGGCGGCTTGGTTGCAAGTCTTCTTTAACTAAGTCCCAAAGGCTGCGAACTTCGGCGGTGTGGAGGCGATCGTCCTCAATCAAAGCCAATATCAATTGGCGGCGCAAAAATGACCCTTCCTCTGACAGCAAGAATTGCAAGCCTAGTTGTGCTGTGGGTAGCAGGTCGAAACTGCGATCGGATCTGGCGATCGCGATCATGTCTTCCAACCTGTTCCACTGGAATTTGCCATCTTTGAATAATACCTCAATCAGGCGACGGCGCAATGCTGGAGATTCTCCGTTTAACAATCGCCGCGCTACGTAAGGATAGGCCACCTCGACGATCTTGAAATCGGGATTCAATGTCAGGGCTAAACCTTCTTCTGTCACCAGAGAGCGAATGATTAAGGCAAATTTCGCCGGCACTCGGAAAGGATAGTCGTACATCAATTCCGAAAACTGGTCTGTAATTGTCTTGAAGTTAAAATCTGACACCTTTTCGCCGACGATATCGCCGAGTACGGATTCCAGCGCCGGGACGATCGGCATAATATTTGTATCTGGTGTCAAAAAGCCGAGTTTGACAAAATCCTGGGCTAACTGCAAGTAATCTTTGTTGATCAAATGAACGACAGAATCAACCAAAGTTTCTTTAGTTGTTTCTTCCATCTGATCCATCATCCCAAAATCGATGTAAGCCATGCGGCCGTCCGCTAAGGCAAACAGATTTCCCGGATGGGGGTCAGCGTGAAAAAATCCGTGTTCCAGCAACTGTCGCAAACCGCTGCGGACTCCGACTTCAATTAAGCTATCGGTGTCCAAACCTGCGGCTTTCACACTTGCCATATCTGTCAGTTTGATGCCGTCAATCCATTCGAGGGTGAGAACGCATTTTGAAGTATGGCGCCAGTAGATACTCGGAACTTTTACTGTGGGGTCATCGGCAAAATTTGTCGCAAATTTCTCGGCGTTGCGGCCTTCATTGATATAGTCAATTTCCTCGAATAGTTTGATCCCGAATTCATCGACTATTAAACAGAGGTCGTGACCGAGATTCAGCGGCAGCAACGGGCCCAACCATCCAGCGGCCCAGCGCATTAAGTAAAGGTCGAGGCTCAATACTGGCAGCAAATTCGGTCGCTGAACCTTAACTGCTACTTCTTCCCCGGTGATTAAACGGGCTTTGTACACTTGACCGAGACTGGCCGCGGCGACGGGAGACGGCGAGATTTCGCTGTAAGTTTGGCTAATCGGGCGATCGAGTTCCGCTTCAATTATCTTGAAAGCCAGGGTCGAGTCAAAGGGGGGCAACTGATCTTGCAGTTTGATCAGTTCTTGGAGAAAGTCTTTGCGAATCAAATCCGGTCTGGTAGAAAGCGCTTGGCCGACTTTAATGAACGTCGGGCCCAAGCGAGTCAGTATTTGGCGCAGGTGGGTGGCGCGTTCCGGCTGGTGTGCAGCAGCAGAGTGCTGCCAACTGTCCCACAGCATCCCCAGCACGAAGCCTGCAAATGACCAAATAACGGTAATTGCTCGCCAAATTGCTTTCCAGGGACGGTTGCGGTAATACTGAGCGATCGCTTGTGGATCGTAGCGTCTAGATTGATTGAATTGATACTGACGCACTCGTTTATTTTCCTCTGATTTTATGAAAATTGCAGGTTAAATTGAGAATTTGAAATCGGGCATCGGGCATCGGGCATTGGGCATCGGGCATCGGGCATTGGGCATCGGGCATTGGGCATCGGGC
>NZ_JADEWV010000403.1 GCF_015207455.1 Microcoleus sp. LEGE 07076 | reverse complement strand
CGCGGTGCGGAACAGGATGAGGGCGGCGGCCATCGCGATAATGGCGCCATAGGCGCGCCACGCGGGCGGTGCCCGCCGCACCGCCGCGGTTTCGGGCAGCATCTTGACCAGCAGCCAGAGCCCCGAGGCGAGTACCAGCGGGCCGTGCGACCCCTGTTCGGTCGACCAGCTTTCGGTGGTGATGAAGCGCCAGGTCAGAAAGGTGATCGCGGCCAGCCCCAGCAGCGCCGGCCAGCAACGCTGCAACCAAGCCCACGATACGCGCTTCACGGATTTGGTGCCCGAAGGGTGCAAGTTCGACTTTCGCTTTTGCATCGGGCAAGAATGTCGGCCCGCCACCGCGGCGGATTTGACGCTCTCCCAAGGCTTTGCGTCTAGCAAATGTTCTGTCGAGGACGCAAGCTGTGTGAACATAGCTGGCCCGCTGCCATCGCCGACGGTCCCGAATCCAGACAGCCTGTCCTGCCGCAAAGCGTTTCTCCGCCCGTGCGGCGCATTGTTTTCGCTCGACAAGCGAAAGCCGGGTGGTACCGCACTGAGCGACCGCGTCGGCATCAGCAACAATCGGATCGGGCCTGAATTCCGTGCAAGTGAAGCAGCGATTGGCATTTCTGAAATCGTTGGTGCTGGGCCAGGATGCGACATCGTCGCTGCGCAGCCGCGCGGTCCACTCGGGCGCGTGGATCGGCGTCGGGTTCGGCATCCAAAAGGTGCTGCAGCTGGGCTCCAACCTGATTCTGACGCGACTGCTGTTTCCCGAAGCATTCGGGTTGATGGCGCTGGCCACCGTGTTCCTCGTCGGTTTGCAAATGTTTTCCGACATCGGCCTGAAACCCGCGGTCATTCGCGACCCGCGCGGCGATGATCCTGAATTTCTCAACACCGCCTGGACAATTCAGGTTGTGCGCGGGTTGCTCCTCTGCGTCATCGGCGCCGCGATCGCCTATCCGCTATCGCTGATTTATGGGCAGCCGATCCTGTTTCCACTGCTGGCGGTGCTCAGCACCACGGCGGCGATAAATGGGTTCATGTCCATCGGCATGGCAACCGCCGAACGCCGACTCGATTTCCGGACGATTACGATCGTTCAACTGGTCGGACAGCTTGTGTCGATCATTCTGCTCGTCACCTTGGCCTATTTTTGGCGATCGGTCTGGGCATTGGCGGTAGCAAATGTGATCAGCAGCGCTGCGACGGTCGCGATAGCCTATGCGGTGCTGCCCCGGCATCGGCATCGGTTTATGCTGGACGGAGAATCCACGAAGTCGTTGATCCATTTTGGACGTTGGATGCTGTTTTCGACCTTGGCAACCTATTTGGGGGGAGAGGGTCTGAAGGCTGTTCAGGGAGGCCTTCTCACACCAGCCGAGTTTGGAATTTTGGCGATCGCATACACGATTGCGGGCATCCCCAACGACTTGGCTCTTAAACTATCAGGATCGATCGGTCTTCCCGTTCTGGCCGAGACATATTTGAACGCTCCGCAGAATGCGCGCGCGATACTGCACGCGCTTCGCTTGCGCACACTTGGGGTTTCACTCCTTCTATACGCCAGCGTTATGATCTTGGCCGAGCCGCTCATCCGAATTTTGTATGATTCGCGATACCATGAGGCTGGTGTCTATCTGATCGTTTTGTCGCTCGCTAACGCCATTGCGTCTGTCGGGCAAGGCTATACGGCAGCAATTTTGGCAATTGGAAGGGCGCCGCAATATTTTTTTCTAATGACGGCATCAGCGTTTCTTAGAATAGTGGGAATGTTGCTAGGATTCTACGCAAATGACATCATCGGAATGCTGTATGGCGTGAGTGTAGCGAATATCATATTGGTAATTCTTGTTTGGATTTCTGCCTATAATTTTGAATTTTTGGACTTAAAATTGGACTTCCAGTTCCTTAGCATAATTTTTCTAATATGGATTTCGTCTGTTTATTTTATACCAGAAATTTATTGACGTCCATAGACCCGAAATTTCTTATCGTACTGATTTTATAGAAGGCGATCTTTATGAATATATGGAGCGCTTGGCTTCAAGGTAGGAAAAATGCACCCAAGCATGTTCAGAGTATTTTTGATCTGTGGGAAAGCCTGAATCCATCTTCTACATTCACAGTGCTCGAAAATGATGAAGTGGATGCCATCTTGAGCGAGATGGGGGTGATTACTTGGCGAATGACGCCGCAGGTCAAGACCGATATCGCAAGAACTTAACTGCTGGCAAAGCACGGTGGGGCTTGGGTAGACTCTACGCTGCTTCCCACGCAACCGCTCGAGCGCTGGCTAGTGCCACCACTGCGCTGCCAAGGTTTTTTCGCTTTCCGATCGACCGGACGGCCCGAACTCGTTCTACAAAATTGGTTCCTATACGCGGACAAAGGGAACCCCTTAGTAACGTCTTGGCTAGAATTTTATTGCGATTACTGGCGTGTAAAACGCTTCGCTCCAAACTCGAGAAGAATTTTACTCAGCCGACACGCTCTCGACTTTTTTAAGTTTGTTAACGCAGAGAAAAAAAGGGATTTTCTATATTTTGTCGATCCTAATAGTGGACGATCGTGCCGAATGTATTCCTATGCTTTCCATAATTACACATTGGCCTATCTGTTAAAGACGGACGAACAATTGGCCGAGCTATGGTCTGGTGTCCCCACTCTGTTCCATGTCCAGCCGAGCC
>NZ_JADEWV010000070.1 GCF_015207455.1 Microcoleus sp. LEGE 07076 | reverse complement strand
GGACTGGAGTCGGCGTTGGAGGCAGAGTTGGCAGACTCGGGACTGGGGCGGCGCTGGGGCTGGGGCTCGGAAGCAAAGCTGTGCTGAGATTGTTGAGTCCTTGTTGAGCGCCTCTGGCAGGGTTCCCGTCTTCTGTAGGAATCGGGACAGCGCCGATGGGGGCTGGAGGCGCTGGTGGAGTCGGCGGGATTGATGCTTTTGGCGATGGGGAAGCAATCGGGCTAGCTGTGGGCTGGACATTGCTCAGAGTGCTCAAATCTAGATCGACAAATTCCTTGGATGTCAGATTTGGAGCTTTCGGCAGTTCCTTGGTGGTGCTGTTTGATGTGTCGCTAGCGGTGGGACTTTCGTTGGGGGACGGCGCGGTACGATCGAGCAAACGGTTCAAACCCGTTATTTTTGCCACACTTGACGGGTGCGTGACTGCGTAGCCCAAAGCCGTGCACGACAGCAGAAACAGCAGCATCGAACTCAGTCCCAAAGGAGTTAACAGACTGGCGGCCAAACTGCGTTCTCGATCGGGCTGGGCTTTTGCTTCGTCCAAACTTTCGATCAGTTTTTCGCTGGATTCTAGATATTTGTCGGATGCGAAGGCGCTGCTAGATAATGGGGTGCCACCTCTTGTAGTTGCTAGCGGGGCATCGCCCTGAACGCCTGCCAGCGATAGGGGCAGCGATAGCGGCTGCTGGGTTTCCTCGGCAGCCTGCGGCGACTGGTTTTGGGTATTCTGTTGCTCGGTTGTGCCTGTTTGCTTGCCACTACGAACTGATGGCGACACCCACTGTTCGGCGCGCCGCCTGTGCCTTCTGTATGTTGTCAGTTCTGCTTCTAGGCTGACATCAAGACATCCGAGGGCTGCTTGCAAAGCAGGCTTGATTGGGGTTGATGAGGATTGATGATTTGGGGATTCAACCGAAGAACGCTTACTCATTAGCAAAACTCCTATGGTCTTTGAATTGATTTTAATGTTTTGATTTTCAAGCAATAAACAAGAAGCTTTAAAGCTTGCCTATTCTAGAATTAGCTGCTTTTGCCGTCAAGGCAACTGCTGCCCGATCGCCTGCTGTCCATCGCCATTTGCTATTTTTTCATTTTTATATTAAAACTTAAATTACTGTGTCCCACCGGCTCCTTACCCTACTCTGGCCCGCTTTCTGTATCCACAACAACAATTTATTTGTAACATTTCAGATTCATTCCACAGTTGTCGTTTTTCTTGATCCCTGACCGCTTTATCAACTTTTAACCTGTATTTTTACCTACCAAATGAGTAATAACTGAGCTAATTGTTTCTAGATATAAAGCAATTATAAATAAATTATAAAATTGTACTTGGGCTTGGGGATCGCTACAACCCAGACAGCATAAGGGCTGGGATGCTCTACAACCTCCTAGCTCTACAGACGAGAATTATAGATGAAACTGATTTCTGTAAACACTTTTATGAAAACCCAATTAACTTCTGCTTGCCGTCACTGCCGCTACTACACTCCCGAAGGAAGACGCGGGGGTGTTTGCGCTATGCTGAGCGTATCGGTGCAAAGTCAGTGGAAAGCTTGTGCTTTAGCGGTTTCGCCTTTTGGGTCATATTGGGAAAACATCGAAGAAATTGGACTGTGGCAAGAACAGACTGTGACGCTGACGGAGGCTGCGGTGACTGTTTCTGAGCGCAATGCCTGCCAGTTGACAGGCTCTGCGTTAACCGAAAAAACTCCAGCAGTGTCGGTTTAGTCCGATCGCAGCAGGACTAATCGTACCATTTTCGATTGCAACATTGGCGATTTCCGATTCGGGAATCACTGATAGTCATCGCGGTTGGGAGCGTCCAAAAAAGCAGTTTCATTTTTTGGGGAAACTAATATCAATAATTACACTTTTGGACGGTCGGGTAAATTCAGCTTTAGCCGCTCATAGAGATTAACAGCATCTGTAACTTGAATGAGCCAATCAAAAAAATTAATTTCTCGATCGAGCTACGGCAGCCAAGGATATTGACTAAAGTCCGGTTCCCGTTTATCTAAAAATGCTTGTTTGCCTTCAGCGCCTTCCTGGGTCATATAATACAGCAAAGTGGCGTTCCCAGCCAGCTCTTGCAGACCTGCTTGACCGTCGCACTCGGCATTAAAAGCGGATTTTAAACAGCGAATCGCGATCGGACTTTTTTCTAAAATTTCCCGAGCCCACTGCATCCCTTCGAGTTCGAGTTGTTCTACGGAAACGACGCAGTTGACTAAACCCATTTCTAGAGCTTGCTGCGCGCTGTACTGGCGACACAAAAACCAAATTTCTCGGGCTTTTTTCTGTCCGACTACTCTGGCGAGATAGCTGGCTCCGAATCCACCGTCGAAACTGCCGACTTTTGGGCCGGTTTGTCCAAAAATAGCATTGTCGGCTGCGATCGTCAAGTCGCAGATCAAGTGTAAAACGTGACCGCCGCCGATCGCATATCCTGCCACTAAAGCAATCACAACTTTAGGCATCGATCGAATCAACTTCTGCAAGTCAAGCACGTTCAACCGAGGTATACCACCTTCGTCTACATACCCCGCAGCACCGCGCACGCTTTGGTCGCCGCCGGCACAAAAGGCGTATTTGCCGTCTGTATGAGGCCCCGCACCGGTCAACAGGACAACGCCGATTTTTGTGTCTTCGCGGGCATCAGTAAAAGCATCGCACAATTCCTGCACGGTTTTGGGACGGAAAGCGTTGCGTTTGTGAGGTCGATTGATGGTAATTTTGGCCGTGCCGCCGCTTTTGTGATAGAGAATGTCTTCGTAGGTTTTGGCGGTTTGCCATTCAATTTGCATAATCAATCAGTAGATTTTAGATTTTAGATTTTAGATTTTAGATTTACTCGACAGATGAATCACCTGAGTAGGAACTTTGGTCTAAATTTGGGGAACATTCACTCAACAGCGTCGGGGAAACGAGATCGGTTTATGCGGAGTCAAGTTGAGATATCAGAGCGAGCTGGGCGATGGGGGCAGCGACAAGTCGCTTTTAGATTTTAGACGGATTTGGACGCATCAAGGCAAAAGAAACCGAGTTTTTTACCGTTTGGGCTGGCTGCAACCTATGCGTTCGCCCTGTGAAAAAACCCGGTTTCTGACCGCTGCATCCGCGAACTCATAGAAAAACCATCAAATTCTTTTCCCAGTGTCTCACTCTTGTACAGGGAAAAAATTTTAATGCGCTGCATTAGTTGCGCGTTAAAAGAGTCAGCAGGTGCTTTGCTGCTTTGGCAAATACTGGATCGTTGGAGGAGAATTCGCTGGGTGCGAGTAATGCTTGAACTTCGGCAAATGCTTGTGAGTCGAGGGTTCCTTGTTTAGTAAATAAAGTGTCTATGACTACAATGTGTCTGGAGTCGAGACCGAGCCGATTGGCGATCGACTGTAGGTACATTTGCTCCCGCAGGTCGATGTATCCGTCTACTGCTGACATTTCGTAGCCGGAACCGATGAGCAACAGCTTTTCTGATTCTGACAAGAAAGCTGTCAGGGTTAGCAGTTCTGTGGGGTTGAAGTAAACCTGCTGTTTGGAGACTCCTTTGACAAGGCGCTGAATTAGTTCTATTCGATGCGGATCTCCGGTGGAAAAGGCTTTGAGAGTCTTTTGCAGCCGTTCTTCTTCGGCTTGTGCGATCGTCCTGTCGATAATCATGACTCCGCGCAGGATGGAAATTAGAGCAGTCAGAAATACTACCAAGGGAGTGATATCTTGTTCGCGGAGTTTTTGCCGGCTAATCCGGGACAACAGCTCAACAACTTCAGTGCTAATCGTGGTGGTGTCCATAATTCAAAATTACTGTGGATGGGACTGTGGTGTAACTTTATTTTTCGATCTTAAGTGTTTTCAGCTAGGTAAGTATGCCACAAATTTCGCTAAAAACTTATTTTATTAGCGATCGCACTTATTCACGCCCCAGCAAGTGTATAAGTAAGACAATCTTAAGCGTTTTTAGTTACGTAGGTATACCGTAAATTTGCAAACAGAGCTGTTGTCTATGCGTGATTTTAATTATGCTGTTCACAAACGCTGGATGACTAGGGCCCTGGAACTAGCGCGAGCAGCCGGTGATGCGGGCGAAGTGCCCGTGGGTGCTGCAATCGTTGACGGTACTGGGAAGTTGATTGCTAACGCGCAAAATCGGCGAGAGCGAGACTGCGATCCGACGGCTCACGCTGAAATCTTGGCTCTGCGGGCGGCGGGCAATGTTTTGCAAGACTGGCACCTCAACCAATGCACGCTCTACGTGACGCTGGAGCCTTGCCCGATGTGCGCTGGTGCGATCGTACAAGCTCGGATCGGTCTGCTGGTATACGGAGCTGATGACCCGAAAACTGGCGCGATTCGGACTGCTGCTAATATTCCAGATAGCGCGCCTTCGTGTCACCGCTTGCAGGTACTCGGCGGTATTATGGAGTCTGTTTGCCGAGATCAGTTGCTTTGTTGGTTTGAAGCCCGAAGGAACAATTAACAGGTAAAATTTTTGACTTTCTTTTGGGCGGTATTTAATGGAACTTGGCTGTTGAAGTGAAAGAATAGATCGCTAATTGCCCGATCGATCTGGCTCCTGACTGCTGTCGGCTTGACTCAAGTGAAAGCCTATTATAGATTATTGGTTGTCAGACCAGATCGCGGGCGAGAGGCAAAATGACAATAGCAAAAGTGTCCCCATCAAAAGAGTAAAGTTTGGCTAAACAACATATCCTTAGACTCTATATATCGATAAAGCAGGTTAATTGCCATGCGCCATACTGCCGCGATCGCCGTTGAGTCCAGCAAATCATCTCTAGTGAAACCAATGCCTGCCAAGGTAGTATCTAATACCTCTCGCGTTTCTCCTTGGTTAACCTCCTTGCTCTATCCGCTAGGTCACTACGTTGTCCTACCGTTTTATTTTGGCAAGATTGAGATAACCGGACAGGAACACTTGCCGAAGCACGGGCCTGTGATCTTAGCCCCTACGCATCGCTCCCGGTGGGATGCGCTGATGATGCCCTATTCAACTGGACAGATGGTGACTGGACGCGATTTGCGGTTTATGGTAACTGCCGATGAGGTGAAAGGAGTGCAAGGTTGGTTCATCAGACATTTGGGAGGTTTTGCTGTCGATATCAAGCATCCGGCAATTAGCAGTCTGCGTTACGGCATGGAATTGCTCCTCGACAAGCAAATGTTGGTGATTTTTCCCGAAGGTGGCATTTTTCAGGATGGTGAAGTTCACCCTCCCAAGCCTGGATTGGCTCGTTTGGCAATGCAAGCAGAGTTGAGCAAACCCGGTTTGGGGGTGAAAATTGTACCGATGAGTATCCGCTACCGCCCGCGCATTCCTCAATGGGGTGCTCGTGTCAAAATTGCGATCGGCGCTCCGATTTCCGTGGCGGATTATGCTAATGGTGGCACTGGCAAAAAAGAAGCGCGATTGTTGACGGCAGAACTCGAAATGGCTCTTAAAAATCTTGATGAATGTTGTTAGTTGGTAGGGGCAGTGCCAAGAGAGCCCGCCCTCTTAGTTGTTAGTTGTTAGGTGTTAGTTGTTAGTTGTTAGTTGTTAGTTGTTAGTTGTTAGTTGTTAGTTGTTAGTTGTTAGTTGGAATTATAACCAACAGCCAACAGTCAACAGTCAACAGTCAACAGTCAACAGTTATAAAGAATTCAACCGGAATTGAGATTAATGGAATGTGCTTTGAATTTTAAACCCGGTCAAATTGTTAGTTTAGAATGTGGAAATGCGTGCCTGCATTCAGAGGTGATTGAAGTGGTTGAGGCACGTCAAATTTGTTGGGTGCGCCCTCTAATGTTGGTTGGATTGGTGGCCCAGAAGGATGTATCTGAGCAATGGCCTGAAGAATACATTTTATCGGATTTGCGAGATGGTGCTGATTTGCTTTGGCCGCTGAGTTTGTTTCGGGCGGCGCTGGATACTGAGGTGATTTCGCTGTTGAGTCAGTTGCAGTCTCTGGACTCCGATAAGAAGGATAGCACGATCGCCTCTCGGCAACTTAGGGATTTTGTCGATCGAGTTTGGGCAGCTTTTCCAAGTGCTTTTCATTAGTTAGTTGTTATTGGTTATTAGTTATTAGTTATTGGTAGCACAGGACTAATGCAAAAAAAAGATGTTTGTAGTGAGGAATGCGAGTCCGCAGAATATCTCAGGACTAAAGTCCTGACTACGAACCAATTTTATAACGAATAACAACTAACAAAAAATTAATTTAAAACACCGCGTGTGAAAGTTCTGCCGGATTGAGATTATTATGAATAACTTGACCGTCGCGGAACCACACAACGCGGCGAGTCTGCCGTGCCACTTCCGGTTCGTGCGTTACCATCACCACAGTCATGCCGCTTTCATTAAATTCTGTAAAAATATCCATTACTTCTTGAGTAGTTTTAGTATCCAATGCACCAGTCGGTTCATCTGCAAGCAACAACACCGGACGGTTGACAATAGCCCGGGCGATCGCAACTCGCTGCTGCTGTCCTCCTGATAGTTGATTCGGTCTATTTTGCAGCCGACTTTCCAAGCCTACTTTCGTTAAAGCGTCTACCCCCCGTTCGCGTCTTTCGGCTGCGGGAATGCCTGCATAAACCATCGGTAACATGACATTTTCTAATGCTGTTAATTGAGGTAGCAGATGAAATTGTTGGAATACAAAACCGAGTTTTAAATTGCGAATTCCGGCTAATTCTGCTTCCGGCATTTGGGCGACATCTACGCCGTCTAGGTAGTAACTGCCGCTCGTAGGTCGATCGAGACAACCGATAATATTCATGGCTGTAGATTTTCCCGAACCCGATGCGCCCATAATCGAGCAATATTCTCCTTGCGTTACCGTCAAGCTGACACCGTTGAGGGCGCGCACTTCCAAGTCGCCGATGCCGTAAACTTTTGTTACGTCTTGCAGACCGACGATGACGGGTTTTGAGGTGTCTTGCAGGTGGAGGTCTGGGTGGGTCTGGGTTTGTAGTTTAGGCATTTGTTTTTATGTGCGATCGACACAACTTACTACTAACTTAACACTTCTGAGCGGTTTTCGGGAAATTAAATAAACAAATTGTGGCTTAAATGCGATCGGGATCGATGTTCAATTCGCGCAGTTTTGCTGCTAAACGTTCAGCTCTTTGAGATTCTTGTTCAGCTCTTTGAACTGCTTGTTGTCTGCGCTGACGGTTTAATTCTATCTGTTCCACCAATTCTAAATAGGAAAGAAACTTTTGTCCATCGGGTTTATAAATTTCTAACCCATCTTCGCCCAACTCAAATCGGATTCCCAGTCTCGGACTTACCCATCCCCGCATCTGCTCGATTACTTCTAAATTTCCTTCCATTCTTTGCCAACCGCTCAAATCTTTTTCATCTTCATCTAGCTCGTAAACGTAATATTCCTCAACTCCATAGCGATTGTAAAATGAAAATCTTTCGTCCATTTTTGTTTGAGTGTCTTTGTAAGAGCGAATCTCAAATACAAATTGGGGAGCAATATTATCTTCGCGAAATTGTAGATAGGAAAGTCTGTCACCTTTTGGTCTGCCAAAGATTACCATTGTATCCGGTGCTTGAAAGATGTCATTTCTTCCCTCAACCGGATACCACAGTAAATCTGCTGCTACAAATACGTTTGGATCTTTTTTGAACAACGACTCGCAACCTGCTTGAATTTTGACCATTAAATCAAATTGAGTTGTACTATCTGCCATTGGTTGGCCGTCGCTGGATGGATAAATAATTTTTTCTTTCGTGACTTGCATAGTGGTTGTCTCCGAAAACTATCTAGGTTTAATTATACTATTTTTGAGAGTGGCTTTATGCTATAGTTTTGTATATTTATCTAAGCTCTTGGTAAAAAGATGAGCTATTCGTCAAGTTTGGAGATTTATCGAGAGATTGGAAATATAGTCAGTCAATTTAAAATTCTTGAGTGCGATCTCTGTGCTGCTGCTGTTATAGAATGGCTACAACAACAAGGCATTCAGGGAAAGATTTTGAGACTGAGAACAAAGTATCAGGATGAGGATTATATCATCAGCGAACGTCTAGAACGTCAGGGAGTTACAGAGTCGATTACAGTCAACGGCAAACATTACGGGGTTGAAGTCCGAGGTCTAGTGTTTGATAATCTCTCAACAGATGGAATGTTAAGGGAAGAGTGGATTAAGGATTTTCACTCTCCGAGCGACCAATTTGTTGTGGAAGAAATAGAAAGCTTGTAAAATGGAATTTTAGCGAAAATTAGAGGTAAGCATGAGTGGAATATTTGACATTATAGAAAAGATTAAAGCTAGACCGGGGATGTACATTGGGAAAGCTTCAGTTAGCGATTTATTTGTATTTTTGGCGGGCTATAAAACAGCTAGGCGAGAATTTGGGATTGAGCCAACCGAACAGGAAACTGAGTTTTATGGGGAGTTTCAGCCTTGGTTACAAAAACGGTTTCAGGTAATGTCTGTGAATTCTTGGGCCAAAATTATCATGCTTTATTCAGTGGACGAAAAAGAGGGATTTGAGTATTTTTTTCAGTTGCTGGATGAGTTTTGGCGACGGAATGAAGGTTTACAGGTTGATGAGGTTGAGGTTGAGGGAGGAATGGCGATCGCAAATAAGAGCACTCATTGACCTTCTAATTCTGCCAATTTTTGCTGTGCAAATTCGCGCAGTTTTTGGTCGCGATCGTTCTGAGTGCGATCGCGTAAAAGTTCTAGCGTTTCAGTGCGATCGGGATATAGCTCAATCATAGCTGCAAGAGCGGTTTGCTGGGGATTCTCTTGGAGATCGTACTCACGTTCAAAAGGGTCTTTTATAGCAACATCGCACAATAATTTAAATAATTCCGGGTCATCTTTCCAGCCCCGTGCTAATTCTTGGACTGCTGAAGAGCGCACAGCCGAATTATCGTCAGATTGAGCGCGTTGTTTGAGCCAAGGTAAGGTTTCCTGGTCATCTTTCCAGCCCCGTGCTATTTCTTCGACTGCTGCACGTCGCACAGCCGAATCATCGTCAGATTGAGCGAGTTGTTTGAGGATAGGTAAGGTTTCCGGGTCATCTTTCCAGCCCCGTGCTATTTCTTGGACTGCTGCTTGTTGCACAAGCCAATAATCGTCAAATTGAGCCCGTTGTTTGAGCATAGGTAAGGTTTCTGGGTCATCTTTCCAGCCCCGTGCTATTTCTTCGACTGCTGTATATCGCACATCCGAATTATCGTCAAATTGAGCGAGTTGTTTGAGGATAGGTAAGGCTTCGGGGTCATCTTTCCAAGTAAAGGCGATCGCACTTACTGCTTTAGTGCGAATTTTATCAACTAGATCTGCCTCTTCTCCATAAGGCTCATAATAGTAATTGAGATCGTACTTCGTCAACTCTTTTAAACGTTCAAGCAATTGACTATCAACGGCAGCAATCTCCTTTCTATCCCTCACCTCATCCAAACACTTCGCCGCCAAAAACAGGTTGGTAAATTTTGGGGCTTCCCCATCTTGCTCAATCAAAAATCCAATCACTTCCCCTGTCAACTTGCCAGCAATCAACCCCGCAATCAAACACAAAACTTCCTGCCAAGATTCATCATTCCAGTGCGGGCCGAAAACCTCTGCTTTCAACTCATCCAGAGAGAGTTCTAAAGCCTGAACCCTATTCACCACTTGCGATGCACAGAAATATTCCAAGAAAGTTCGATGCACAAACCCGTAACTGTCCGCACCCAAATAACATAAAATAAAGTTGCGGGTTCGCAGTTTATTGATGATTAACTTACCCCGGTTTCTCGGCTGGTCAAAATCTTTATTCTTCAGATATGCTGTCAGAATATCCTCCAAGTCTTCCGCACTAATTATGTTGCCGGCCAAGCCTTCAGGTGCTGATTGCATTTTCCAAGCAACTCGCCGCAGCATTTCTTGCTTGTCTTTCGCATCAATTGTTTTTGGATCGAGCCTGCTATCCTCTACTAAAGACCTTTCCACATCCCATTGATACAGCAATACCCGCGAAGCTTGATTGTAAAGTTCTGCCCTGTCTCTCGGCAATTCTTGACTGCGATTCAAAATCGCCATAATCGTTAACAATAACGGATTTCTGGCTAAATCTTGAATGGTTGATGAATACTCTAGTGCTCTTTTCATCCGATCGCAAATTCGCACTTTTTCCCTAGCATCCGTAAAAGTCAAATCATGCCAGCGGTGCACAAAATCCTGAATCTGTGCCGGATTCAAGTCTTGGAGAATAAAGTGATGGAACTGGGCATCTTGCAACCGTTGAGGTTTGTAACCAATAATTCGAGAGGTGACAATCACTCGCACGCGCGGATACTCGTTGGTAAACCGATGAATCGCGGTAATTACATCTTCTCGTTTCCCCGAATCGAAAATTTCATCTAATCCGTCGAACATCACCACAGCGTCCCCGGCTTTAAGCTGTTCGTGCAATTGATGCTGATTCAAGTCACAAATAAAACCAGAATTTTTATGGCAAAATTCCAGGAAATTCTTGCAATGTCCTGATTCCAGGTTGCGAATGTAAATCCGCAATTCTATTAGCAGTGGAATCGGCAGAGATGTTACGCTATTTAAAGGCGATCGCGCCCAGGTTAATGCTAAATATTGTAACAGAGTAGATTTTCCCGCACCCGGATCGCCTAAAATCACAATGTAGGGATAATTTGACTTGTCATTGATGACATCTAACACCGATACGATCGCCTGAGAAAAATAACCGCGTCGGTATTTCTCTAAATTTTCAAGTGCGATCGCCTCTAGTCGATCGCTATTTTCCAACCGCCGTTGATGTTCCTTGGGAATTTCGTAAGCTTGGGGCAGAAATGACTCGTAAATTAAGCGCACATCTTGGAAAATAAAGATTTGCCAAACTTTCAGCTTTTCGCGATAATCGTAGGTATTGCTATTATCGACGCTGCTTAAATCCAGATTGCTGTAACGTTCGCACAAAGCCTCTTGATATTGTCTCAAGTCAAAATCGGGGATTATCCCAGCAATTTCTTGAGTGTTTTTCTGAATGCTATCCAGATTTTGAGCATTCAAGATATCCCGCAAGTCTTTTGAGTCAACCAGAATTTCTTGAACTTCGGCGAGATACTGATTGGCGATGGTTTGCCACTTAAATTTGGCGGGTAAAGCAGCTAAATCTAGTTGAGTCCAGGTTTGTTCGAGAAGTTCTGCATCCAGGGATTCGCGATCGTTCTCAAAGGCCTTACCCAAAATTTCTTTAACTGACTTGTTGCTGATAAACTTTTTAACATCTTTAATATACAGCTTAATCTGTTCTGGGGAAAGTCCGCTGATTTTTAACTGCTGTTGCACTAACTCCAAAAACTTTTTGAGGGCTTTCCCCCCTGCGACTTGTCGCGGATCTTTTTCGCCAAATAAGACGTTTTTTAGGGAATCTTTAAAAAAATCTTTTACTAAATCCTTCGCGCCGTCTACTGCCAAATCTTGTAAGATGGGTTGGACGAGAATGCCGACTCCTTGCGTTACTCCCCACACCACAAGCCAATCAATCATAAAGCTAGCCCGAGAAATAAATTTATCTCTATAATATAGCAATTTTCAGTGAGTCGTAAATTTTTGACTTCTCCCCAACCCTCCCCTTAGCAAGGGGAGGGAGTAAGAAGTTCACAAATGATTTAGGATTACTATAGTATCGGTTTTATGTCGCTAGGATTAGGCCAGATCCCCCCTAGCCCCCCTTGAAAAAGGGGGGGGACAAGATTCTTCTCAAAGTCCCCCTTGCTTTCGGGGGATTTAGGGGGATCGAGACTCGGCCATAACCAACAATTTACAATTACCAATTCCCTCATCAGCCGCCGCCTAAAAATAGTTATATTTTTATATGTTTTTTGCCAGTTGCTTGTGCTATACTCTAATAATGGGAGTGTGAGCAATTTTAAATTATATGCACATATTCCCATTATAAAATGATATCATGTCAACTGCAAGAAGTAAAGCAATCTCTCCTCCAAAAAACGAATTTTTTTTTTGAGATATCATTAAAAAAAGTAAAGCGCAAAATGGCTAAAATTAAGACAGGAAACTAGCGACAATTATGACATACGATTACGACTTGTTTGTGATAGGTGCGGGTTCGGGCGGATTGGCGAGTTCCAAGCGGGCGGCATCCTACGGTGCGAAGGTGGCGATCGCCGAAAATGACTTAGTAGGCGGCACCTGCGTCATTCGCGGCTGCGTCCCCAAAAAACTGATGGTGTACGCCTCCACGTTTTCGCACCTTTACGAAGATGCGATCGGCTACGGTTGGAGTCCAGTAGAAACCAGTTTCGATTGGGAAAAACTCGTCACCACTGTAGACACAGAAGTGCGACGACTCAGCAAACTGCACATCAGCTTCCTCGAAAAAGCCGGAGTAGAATTAATCTCAGGATACGCCAAATTTATCGACCCCCACACTGTCGAAGTTGGTGACAAAAAATACACCGCTGCTAAAATCTTAATTGCTGTCGGCGGCGAAGCTCACAGAGTGGACATTCCCGGCATCGAACACGCCATTACTTCCCGCGAAATCTTCTTGCTAAAAGAGCAGCCGAAACATTTGGCAATTTTGGGAGGAGGTTACATCGGCGTTGAATTTGCTTGCATTATGAACGGGTTGGGAAGTCAAGTAACTCAAATCATCCGGCGCGATTTAATTTTGAATGATTTTGACGGAGAACTTCGCACCAACGTGCAGGAAGGAATGGTTAAGCACGGGATCAATTTTGTGACTGGAAGCTCGATCGCCCAAATTGAAAAAACCCCAGAAGGTTTAAAATTAACTTTGTCGGGAGAATCGGCAGAAACCTTAACAGTAGATGCAGTTTTGTGCGCTACCGGACGATCGCCCAATTTGGAAAAATTGGGTTTAGAAAATGCGGGAGTAGAAACGGATAAAGGTGCGATCGCAGTTACCAAAGACAGCCGCACCAGTCAACCGCACATTTTTGCCGTCGGAGATTGCACCAACCGGATTAATTTAACGCCAATTGCGATCGCCGAAGGACGCGCTTTTGCCGATACTGAATTTGGCAACAATCCCAGAGCAATTAGTTACGAAAATGTCGCATCAGCCGTATTTTCCCAGCCGGAAGCTGCTACAGTCGGCTTAACCCAAGAGCAAGCCACAGCTCAATTTGGCGACTCAATTAAGTGCTACACAGCCAAGTTTCGACCGATGTTTCATTCTTTGACAGGTGCAGATGAAAAGACTTTTGTCAAGTTAGTTGTTGAGACTAATACTGACAAAGTTTTGGGCGTGCACATGGTTGGAAAAGACGCGGGCGAGATTATTCAAGGCATGGCGATCGCCGTTAATATGGGAGCTACCAAGAAAGATTTCGATGTGACTATTGGCATTCACCCCTCAACTGCTGAAGAGTTTGTGACTCTGCGGTAAATCTTAAATCGGGATGCGGCCAAATCAGGAAACGGCATTGCCGTTTCCCTCCCTCTTCAACCCGCTCCCGTCGCGTGAGTGTCTGTGTAGACGCGGTTTCAACCGCCGTCTGCTCCACCCGTCTGCTCCACCCGTCTGCTCACAAAAAAAGAATTTTAAATCCTTTGAACCTTTTTCACACCTCTCCTGTCTAAACCCCTCAGATAACGAACTGGTGAGGGAGACTTCACAGGTGCTAGGTGTGACAGCCAATGTTTTAATCGACGACTGTTCCGACTCCGACTTAGTTGATAAATGCTTAAAGGGCGATTCCCTACGGGATAGCTTCGCTTCACGTACTTCCTTTCGCCACCTTTACCAGCGCTACCAACACAAAGTCAGGTCAACCCTTTACCAACTCTGCGGCCCATCACTTCTTGACGACTTAACGCAAGAAGTATTCCTGCGAGTCTGGAAAGGATTACCCAAACTCAAGCAGCAGGAAAACTTTTCTACTTGGCTTTATCGAATCACTTGGAATGTAGCTTCTGACCAAAGACAAGCATTTGGTAAACAACATTCTTTTGATGCCGAACTCAAAAATCAAGCAGAAATCAATTTAGTTGTTGTCAAAGAGCACACTTCAGAATTGATGCAGTTGCACTATCAAGATTTAGTGCAGCGCGGATTACAGCAATTGAGCTTTGAACACCGCAGCGTTTTGGTGCTGCACGACATAGAAGACATTCCGCAAAAAGAAGTAGCCCAAATTTTGGGACTACCTACGGGAACTGTCAAATCTCGCGTGTTTTATGCCCGAAATGCTGTGCGGCAATTTTTGCAAAAAGAAGGTGTCAGCGAGCTATGAACAACCCAAGCAGCGACCAAAAATTAGTTAATTTTTTGAAGCAACATCGCCCAAATTGTCCCGAAGCTGCGCCCGATTTAGAGTTAAAGCTGTTAGCAACAATAGAAAGGGATGAGCAGATAGAAAAAAACCAAATATACCGGAAAAAAGTCAGTTCAATTGTATCTAAAAATAGGTCAATTGTTCCCGGTTTCTCCCAGTGGGGTTTCCCTGCCGCAATTGCCGGGATGCTGATACTTTTTGGATCTGGCTATCGCCTGCTAGTGCCGGCACAATTTAACCCGGATGAAGGTGCACACCTAGAAGCATTTCTAGTAAATAATTGGGAAGAGGTGTTGCATGATTCTCGCGCGGACAATCTGAGCGATAGCTCACAAATAGACTGGTTGAATTTTCAGATTCCTGCTGACAGCGAACAGCCCACAAATAACTAATCTTAAAGAGGTAAATTTCATGTCAATGCGTCGCATTTCTACCCTAGTCCTGTTAATGCTGACCCTCGGTAGCGCTACCGCCGCCATCGCAGTTCCCAATCCCCTACCCGCAGAAACTATTGCCCAAAATCAGCGACCAAATCGAGCTGGTGGTAAGGAAGGTGGGATGTTCGAGAAGCTTAATTTAAGCGCCGACCAAAAACAGAAAATGCAGGCAGTTCGCGATCGCTATAAAGACCAAATTTCCCAGCGAATGCAAGCTGTGCGTCAAGCCAGACAAGAATTGCAAACGATGATGAGTGGCACTGCTACTGCCAGCCAGATCCGCGATAAAAACACCCAAATAACCGCCTTAAAAAAGCAGTTGGATGACGTGAGACTTGAAAGTACGCTGGCAATGCGAGAGATCCTCACGCCTGCACAGCGCACCCAATTAGCTGAACTGATGAAGCAGCGCCGCGAAGCAGCTAAAAATAGGATGCAAAACGGCTCCAAACCGCAGTAATACTTCCATCTCAATCTAGGTTTCACAGAACCAAGACTTATTAAAGAAGTCTTGGTTTTTGGTGTTATAATTCATATTTATTGTTCAATTTAACAAAAGTTGCTGAATGAATCTCCACAATAATTCGAGTTACATTTATTTACACGGATTTGCTTCCAGTCCAAATTCAGCTAAGGCAAAATATTTCCGAAATCGCTTTTGTTCCCTAGGGATTGACCTAAAAACTCCGGATCTCAATCAAAACGATTTTTCCAGTCTCACCCTCACCAGGCAATTAAACCAAATAGAAACAGAATTTTTGCAAACCCAATCTTCCCAATCTCCGGCAGAAAATTTAAAAATTTTAGAGGGAGTTACAATCATTGGGTCAAGTTTTGGCGGCCTGACAGCGGCTTGGCTAGCCCAGCGACAATTATCAGTAAAGCAAATAGTTTTGTTGGCACCGGCTTTTCAATTTCTCTCTCACTGGCTGCCCCTGTTGGGACAGCCACAGTTAGAAAAGTGGCAGTCTGAGGAGTATTTACCAGTTTATCACTACGGCGAACAGCGCGATCTGCCGCTGAATTATCGGTTTGTGGCAGAAATGGGTAAATACCCTGAAGAAAAATTAATGCGCTCAGTCCCTACGTTAATTCTTCACGGCAAGCATGATACAATCATACCGATTCAAGCTAGTAGAAGTTTTGCCGAGCACCGTCCCTGGGTGCAATTAATCGAATTAGAAGGCGATCATTCTTTGGGAAATGTCGTAGGGGAAATTTGGGAGGCGATTCAAAAGTTTTGCCAATTCCCAAATTCAAATTAGACCGCGCACAAAAACGGGTACGATTTTCCGACACTCCCAATAAAGGTAGAACCGAAAATTTTAGACTTTTTTTCAACTTCTCAGATTCATCTGTGGAGTTAATCTAAAATTTTTCAATTCTTCAATCTCACATTGGACTCACCAACTTGCAAGTGTCAACAATCAAATGACTGAACAAGATCGATCGACTCGCACCTTAGCCGTTGACATTGGCGGCAGCGGCATCAAAGTTATGGTTTTGGATGGTGAAGGTCAACCTCAGACGGAACGCAGCCGTTTAGAAACGCCTCAACCCCCGAAACCCGAACCCATACTAGAGGCGATCGCCTCTTTAGCAAGCGGACAAGGAGAATTTGACCGAGTATCAGTCGGTTTTCCCGGCGTCGTCTGTCGCGGCACTATCAAAACCGCAGTAAATTTAGATCCGTCTTGGATAGATTTTGACCTAGCAACTACCCTCAAAGACCGCTTGGGAAAAACTGTGCGAGTGGCTAACGATGCCGATATTCAAGGATTGGGATCGATTGCTGGAACGGGGGTAGAATTAGTAATTACCCTCGGCACCGGTTTCGGTTCTTCTTTATTTGTCGATGGTATTTTGGTGCCAAATCTAGAGTTAGGACATCACCCGTTTCGCAAAGGGGAAACTTACGAACAGCAATTAGGGCGATCGGCATTAGATGCAGTTGGTGCTAAAAGATGGAATCGCCGTCTCGAAAAAGCGCTGGTTTCTCTGCAAAATCTGTTTAACTGCGATCGCCTTTACATCGGCGGCGGCAATACCAAAAAAATTGTTTTTGATTTACCACCACAAGTTAAAATAGTGCCGAATGTCAGCGGTTTGTTGGGCGGAATTGCTTTGTGGCGCGATTAAAATAGTCATTAGTCATTAGTCATTAGTCATTAGTCATTAGTCAACAGTCAACCGGAATTGATAGAATTAGTCATTAGCAATAAATTATGGATCTTTGACTTTAAACTATTAAAGACTGTGACTGCATCCTGATGTTTGCAAACAGATTATCAAAAATAAAAAGTCGTAAATTATACCATGCTTCCATTTATCCGCCAAGACTTAGCCGAACTTACCGCCTACACTCCCCATCCGGGCGGCGCGTCAGGAGAATCAGCGCACTCGGAAAGTGCGATCGATCGCCTAGACACCAACGAATGCCCCTACGACTTGCCCGCAGAATTAAAACAAAAGCTAGCTTGGAATTACCAGCAGTTAATTGAAACAAATCGCTATCCCGACGGAGGCCACGCAGCACTCAAAGAGCATCTCGCCCAATACGTCAACGAATCCCTCAATGTCCCCCCCCTTAACCAGGGGGGGCTAGGGGGGGTTACAGAGCCAAAAACCACCATTACCGCCGACAATATTTCTGTTGGCAACGGTTCCGACGAACTAATTCGATCGCTCTTAATTGCAACTTGTTTAGGCGGCAAAGGCTCAATTTTAGTCGCCAATCCGACCTTTTCCATGTATGCAATTATCGCCCAAACTCTCGGCATTCCCGTTGTCAGTGTTGCGCGAAAAGAGGATAATTTTGAAATAGATA
Source organism: Microcoleus sp. LEGE 07076 (assembly GCF_015207455.1). Taxonomy (GTDB): domain Bacteria; phylum Cyanobacteriota; class Cyanobacteriia; order Cyanobacteriales; family Microcoleaceae; genus Microcoleus. The sequence continues at coordinate 10,237 of NZ_JADEWV010000070.1, read as the reverse complement.
TCGAGGCGGCTAAAAGGGCGATCCTCTCCGTTGGCGCAGCCCCCGTAGGGGCGGGCTGCGCTAACGCCCAAACCGAAAATCCCCCCGTGCGCGTTGCATTCGTCGTCCATCCCAATTCCCCCACAGCCAATGCCTTAACCAACAATTAAATAGAATGGTTGTCAACATTGCCTCCCGATATTTTAGTAGTAATTGACGAAGCTTATTTTGAATTCAGCCAAAATACCTTAGCAGACAGATTGCACCAACACCCGAACTGGATAATTTTGCGAACATTTTCCAAAGCATTTCGACTAGCATCAATGAGAGTCGGATATGCGATCGCCCATCCCGAACTCGCAGCCGCCTTAGAAAAAATCCGCCTCCCCTACAACCTGCCCGCGTTTTCTCAAATCGCCGCCGAATTCGCCCTAGCCCAAAGACAATTATTGCTAGCAACAATTCCCGAAACTATATCAGAAAGATCCAAATTAATTGCAGCGCTAACTCAGCATCAAAAATTGCAAGTTTCGCCCAGTGCGGCCAACTTTGTGTACCTGCGGGTGAAAACCGGTGAGGGCGAATCTGCCGAACAGCAACACCAACAAATCATGCAGCAGCTAAAAGCTCAAGGTACTTTAATTCGCCACACAGGCGGAGGTTTGCGAATTACGGTAGGGAGTCCCGAGGAAAATCAGCGGACAGTCGATCGAATTGCTGCGATTTGGACTTGAGAAAAGCCCTTAAAAATGGTATGAATTGAAGCAAATTACCATGCCATATTTAATTATCAATCTGTCGCGCAGCCTGAATAGTTTGCGGAAATACGCCTACTAAAAGTGCCAAAGCTTCATCGGGAATTTGTGCTACTGTTTCGGCATCAAAATATTGTTCAAACTGAGTTAAAATCATTTGTGCGCGTTCCAAAGCTGCCGGCTTTGCGGTTAACTGTTCGGTTAATCGCACCCAATGTCGCCGAATGCCAAAAGCTTTCTGTCTTTCTTCGGGAGATTGAGGACAAACTAAACAAAAATCTCCCACGGGAATCGCCCGCGCAGAGTCAACGTCAAAAACACCCCCAACCGCAGCCCCCGGCCCGGCAAACTCTGCGTGGAAGCGCTTAATCAAAATTAGACCGTTCCGGCGACGGCTATCTACCATCAACAGTTGGCCGCTGTTGATTTGTGCGAGAATTTCAGAGGAATTGGTGTACTCAGTCAAATCTGTGCCCAGGTTTCAATGTCGCAAGTCCGGGTCTGCTGAAAGGCCGACGCGGACAATACCGCTATAGTTAAAATCAGAGCTCGATTAAATATCAAATCTGCGAGACTCCCGCGAGCGATCGAGATTATTCATTTAAACTTATAAATTAATACTGTCACAAGGTGGTAGCTTGAGCGCGATCGAATATCAAATACAGGTTGAACAAGTAGTAGACACCCTGAAAGCCGAACTCCCGACGCTTTTTGAGAAAGACATTTCCTACGGCATCTACACAAAAGGCGTCTATTTTCAAGATCCTGTCAACAAATTTAAAGGAAAAATCAACTACCGCATTATCTTTTGGACTTTGCGGTTTCACGGGCAGCTATTTTTTAGCGAGATTTACTTCGACCTCCACGACGTAAGTCAGACAGCCCCGGATACTATTGTGGCAAATTGGACTGTCCGCGGAACACTGCGCGTACCCTGGAAAGCTCAGATTTTGTTTAACGGCTATTCTACCTACAAACTGGATGAGGACGGCTTAATTTACGAACATATCGACACTTGGGACAGAAATCCCGGAGAGATTTTAAAGCAGTTTTTGGGCAAGGGGACAGTTCTATTCAAATAGTAGCAGGGGACTGCACATAAACCGTTGGATTTTCCATCGCAAACACAATACCGTGGACTGAAAGAGATTTAGCAATTTGAACACTTGCTAACTCTAGTAGGCGTTTACGCACCTCGATCGCATTATCTTGAGAACCTAAAATTGCCAAACTCACCCTTAATCTTTTTCCCGATCCATCTGCAATAGCAATATTTGTACTGTTAGCATCAATTCCTGATAGGAAAGCAGTTTTTTCCATTATAACTTGCTGCACAAGAGCATATTCTCGTTCTCCTAAAACACTGGGAAAGTCCATATACAGTAACACCATAATTTTTTTGGCAAGAGTAACGTTTTCAATTTCTACGCTGACTAAGATAGAATTTGGCATCACAATAATTGTACCCGTGCCGAGGGAACGAATTTTTGTCGATCGCAAGCCAATACTTTCTACTTTCCCCAACTCTCCTGCGGGTAGACGGATATAGTCACCAGTCACAAAAGGACGATCTAAATACAATACTAAAGTAGCAATGAGTTGTTCTAGAACTTTTTGGGCAGCAAAAGCGACGGCCAAACCAACTAACCCCAAACTAGCAACCAAACCAATCAAGTCAAAGTTGACGCTGCGGGCAAATGTCACCAGTGCTACAATAAAGATAAAGATATTCAATACGGTCTCAAATACCAGAATTGCATCATCGCTACTGGGATTAAATTTACCCCCAAATTTGAACCCATAAGTACGCAGGTAGCGGCTACTAAGTTTTGTGGATAACAAATACAAACAGGCAACTACAACTAAACTGGCAATCGGTTTTAGCAAGTTATAGACAACTGGTACTAATGGCTCTACTAATGTCAGAGACCAAGCGATCAAAATACTGAGGACTGAAAATTGCACGAGGCGATCGCTGGGTTCAATAATTGCCAGATAAATATTTTCTGCTGATTGGATATCTAGCTTTTTGATGGCAAATCTCAATAAGGCTGGAGCGTAATGGCTAAATACAAAAGAGCATCCTAATCCTCCCAAAAATAGCAGCCACTGGGGCTGAGAAAATGGGGACAAAATCTGATAACGAATACTGCGTAGTACCGGAAACCATTCCGAACTCGCTATGGCGATCGCTACCCAGGCAGAACCAAAAACAATATTGGTAAAAATTCCCGTTTCCCACTTAGCTATTCTGGCTACAATTGCCACCAAAAACCGCAATAGAATAATAGTTCCTATGGCAATAAAAATCCACATAGTTCTCTGCAAAACGTATTGTGAATTTCGTTCTTTTTTAGCTTTTGCTACCGCTGTTTCTAAAACATTTTGCCATTGCTTAGCTTGTTGAGATAAAGAAAAGTTTGGTAGAACATCGTTGGCTGTAACTGTCAACAGGTAATTGTTGTTCAAAGAAATTGAGGTAGCACTTGTATTGGAGTCATTACGCACATCAAAAGTTATGACTTTTTCGTTAGAGAGCGCCTCAGACAACAAGTTATTAGCAAATTGGGTACGTTCCAATGCTGTAAACCGATCGACAGGTTGCAAATAAAACAGCGGAATGCCATCAACTACTACGGCGGAACGAGGGCCGCCAACACCTTGAGCAAAACTCATCGGAGCAGTGGCCAGAAACCAGGAGAGCAGAAATAAGAAAATCAGCTTCATCGGCCGCTTAAATAGGAATTGGAGCATCCACATAAATCGTTGGTTGGTTAATGGTAAAAGAAATAGTATGTTTTTGGAGTTGTTTGGTGATTTGTTGGGTAGCCAAATCCAGCAACTGCCGCCTCAGTTCCATAGATAATTCATTAGAACCCAGAATAAAAAAAGAAATTTGGGCATGATTTTCACAGAAGGAAACCTCTGTGCTGCGCCAGTCTAAACCAAAAATGTCCACAGTGCTCTCCATCACGGTTTGGCGGATTAGTGCTTGTTTGTCAGCAGATAGCTGTTCGGGAAACTCTAGCATCATTACAGACATAACTTTCTTTGCGCCTGTATAGTTTTCGATGGTAGCTTGAGTCAGAGAATTATTAGGAATAACTGTGAGAGTGCCTTTACCAGAGATCCGAATTCTGGTCGATCGCAAGCCAATACTTTCTACCCTTCCAAAAGTACCTTGTTTGCCTTGCTGCCCATCTCCTAAGCCAATATAGTCTCCGACCTTAAAAGGTCGATCGAGAGTTAAAACAATCCCTCCCAAAAGTTGTTCTAAAGTCTTTTGAGCTGCAAACCCAATGGCAATGCCCCCAACCCCTAAACTGGTAAGTATCCCGGCAACATTGATGTTATGGCTAATACAAAAAACTAAAATTAACGTGATAGCGATCGCAAAATCTCCGAGATAGCGAATTAAAAAAATAGACTCGCCTCTAACTTTAGGGTTAGACTCAAAAGTGACACCTAAAATTGTGGTATTAAAAAAGTCTCGAAATAGACTTGATATCAGCCAACCGCCAAAGAAAATGATGCCCGCACTGAGGCAAAACTCCATCAATCTCAGCCATTCAGTGCGAGCGAGCAGAAGTAACATAACTTCCATCGCCGACAGAGTTGATAACATTAAAATTATGTTTCTTGATGCAAGCAATACACGAATATAATTCTTTGTCAATAAGTTGGTATCTAACCAAGTTAAGACTAATCTAAAGACTGGAACCGCTACTGTTCCAGCTAATGCCCCAATCCCTCCGGCCATGAAAATCAGAATGATTTGCAGGAAGCGATCGCCATTATCTAAAGGCAGTTGTGCGATCGCAAACAGTGCATAGATTGTTTTTGTCATGGCAAAATTAAGTGTTTGATTTGAAATCAAAGATTGTATTACTTATAGCCTTGTTGTTTTGCCTAGCCGAGATTATTTCTGGATGGTTGAGTTATTTTCAGACTTGAGTAAAGTTTTGCGTAAGGTTGCCTCTAGTTGCGGTGACAAAGCCAAAGGAATGCTCCCAGATCGCACGTGCAAATCTCGTTGAGGAAACGGAATTTCGATTTCACGCTCTCGAAACAGTTCTTCAATACGGAAAAATAAATCACTCTTAACGCGATACTGTGCGATCGGTTCAGTAATCCAAACCCGCAGCTCAAAATCCAAGGAACTATCACCAAAACCCAAGAAAAAAACAATCGGTTCAGGAGTCCCTAAGACATCAGAATGTCCCCTACCAGCTTTTAGCAGTGCCTCCTTAACTTTACTGATATCACACCCATAGGCAACACCAACCGGAATTCTGATCCGCGAAACAGAATTCTCATAGTTCCAGTTAGTTACGTCATCCTCCAAGAAACGGGAATTGGGCAAAATAATCGAAACTTGATCTAGGTTGCGAATCACTGTACTGCGAGCGCCAATACGGATCACAGTGCCTTCAATCTTACCTACATTCACAAAGTCGCCTACCCGAATCGGACGTTCAAAGAGCAAAATTAGACCGCTACCAAAGTTTTTAGCGATATCCTGAAACCCAAAACCGATACCAACTCCCAACGCACTAAAGATAATTGTTAGAGAACTCAGGTCAATTCCCCATATTTGCATCAGAACGATCGTTCCTACAACAACCAGCAAATATTTGGCGATCGCAGCAACGGCTTCTTGACTGCCTCGACTGATGCGGGTGACTTGCAAAATTCGCACTTTAAAGAATTTTGAAATAGCACCGCTAAGGACAACCCATCCCAGGATCAGAGCAGCTAGAATTAGCAGATCGGTGACTGAGTAATTGTTGCGTCCTACAGACAGGGCTTTAGATGTGAAAGTGCTGACTAAACTGCTGGTTAGAGTGTAACTCCAAATCCGAGTTACCGGAAACAGATTGGTAATGTAAAGGGCAGTGCCAATCCAAAGCGCAACCCTTGCCACAAACAGAGTTAAGTTAAATAATAAGTTCAAAGCTTTGGGCGAATCATTAACCCCAACTTCTTGGTTAGACGGTTCGACAAATCGCTGGATAATAGCTTGTCTGGCTAATCGCCACAACCATCCCAATGCTTTGTGGAGGGCGATCGCCAGCCCTACAGTCGCCGCCGCCAGCACCAGCATATTTTTGATAAATCCGGCGCTTCTTTCATTTTGAGCTTGCTGCAAAGCTTGACGGAGTTGTTGGGCCCAAAAATTAGCTTGTTCAGCGGGCGTGCGATTTTCTTGCAAATCGGATTGAGTGACTGTCAGCAAGTATTTGCCATTAACCAGAATGGTGGGGTATTGATTGCGAACTTCAGTTGTAACTTGAATGGTTTCTTGAGATTGCTCAATTTGTTTGAGTCGCAAATTGACCAAATCGGCTCGTTCGGTGCCCGTCAATGAGTCAGCATCGCTGACGCTAAAAACAGGACGACCATCTACCACAACAGATGTCGCCGTCCTCGCTGCTTGAACGGGTACAGCCTGCAAAACTAAGCTCAGTGCTACGGCTGTGATGATTCCCAGTATTTGGTAACGAACAGATGAAGATTTCCGGGGATTTAACATATTTTACCAATTTCAAAACATGACTGCTAATATCGGGCGATCGCTGTGCTTCTAATAGATTACAAACTGGACATTGGCAGATCGAACCCACTAAATGCAACCATCTCAGGGATAAACGGCGCGCCAGTGCTTCCAAAGCTTACACTGCAAAGACATCTTGGTTCTTGATATTTATGTTCTTTTTGCATTATAACTGTTTGAACTCTGATCAAACTTAATGCTGACGCTGCTGATTTATTTATGATGAACATTCCTTAACACTCTTAAACAAAGCTTCAGATGCTAGAGGCGATTGCCCCTCAATCCAGAATTGTCTTTGTGCTAGATTCGAGCTAGGGCGATTGAATGTTTAGGTTAGACTGAAATGTTAAAGAAAACGTTTGATGTTAATCAGTTAGCCGATCGCCTGTTGGAACTATTAACCGATATTCAGAACCACATCGAAGAGACATTAACCCGAGATGGTGTTCCGCTTGCTGCGGTTTTACCTTCGTCGTCTGGGCAGGCTGTGATTCCCAAGGCTGGCTTAAATCGCGGCTCAATGGTGATGGCAGATGATTTTGATGAGCCTTTGCCGGATTAATTTTGGGGGATAAGAGTTTTACTGGATACCCCTGCTCATATTTTTAACCTCAGTATTTTACCAAATCAGCATCAAGACCATTTTGACAAGATGTTGATTTTTCAGGCTTTCTGTGAAGGATTAACAATAATTTCCAATGATGGCAAATTCAAACTCTATGATCTGCCTTTACTTTGGGGTTGATTTCAATAAGAAACCACCGTTGCCAGTGGTTCAAAAACTTATTTTATTTTGGCACAATCACAGAATATTTTTTCTCAAATCATCATGCTTGTAACTCAAGGCCTGATATTTTTTAGAGCCGCCTTTAGGAGTCTGTAGCCGCTCACTAATTATCTGATTGTTAGACAATCCCGACCGGATGGCCTGAACCAGGGGAGCGGTCAGAGCGGGAAAGATATCGCCTGTACCGTCCCAATCTTCGGTTACTGGTTCAATCGGTTCAGAATGGCTAAAACCTAGGTTAAATAGGCGGGGTTCAGTCAGATTTGCTTTGGTGACCGTATTTCGATTCAACAACCCTCTGGCCCACAGAACTTGTGCGCGCTCAGTACCTCCGCGTTACTGATATAGGCGAGGCCCGAATAATCGGCGAAAAACTTCGCTGCGACCTCATCCGCAATCTTCACAGCCATATCCCGACTGTCGGTGAGCACCTCGAACTTTATATTCGAGTAGCTATCGGAAACGGTGGGATGTCCCGACGATCGCACGTTGCGACTGCCTTTACCTCCAGCGTCCACCACTGTATAACCGGTCGCCCCGGCATCGTCGATGATCTTGCCGATCTTTTTGAGCAACAACTTTTCCGTGACGATGACGAGCTTGCTTGCTTGCTTAGCCATGTGAGTTACCTTTTGATGTGTGTATTGATTGAACTATATAGAAACTCAGGAAAACGGCAGCACCGCGTGCTATCGCCCTGATATTATAGCTGCCGCGTTAATCGCCGACAGACAGCGACCCGTCTGCGATTAGCTGCCCATCAGCGCCTGGGCAAGCCCGATGTAGATCGGTATTCCCAAGGCAATCGCCACCGGCGTGCCGACGGCTGTAGATGCGCCGATGTAGGCGGAGGGATTGGCCGACGGGATACCGGCTCGCAAAGTGGGCGGCCCTGAGATGTCTGAACTAGAGGCGGCGATGACGGCCAGAATCACAACGCCGCCAGGGCTGAATCCCGTGGTGACGTGGGCAATCCAGCCGAGACCGAAGGCGATTAACCCATGCAGCAGCGGTGCCACAAAGGCATATATGGCGAACGACAGGGCCACCTTACGCAGCTCGGCAACCCTTGCCGCGGCCTCCATACCCATGATCAGCATCAGGACCGAAAGGAAGCCTCGGAAGAGGGGATCGTAGAAGGTTTTATAGACACTTTCCGGTTGGGTTAGCAGGCCTAGAGCCAGGCCGAGCAGCAGTGCCGTTAGGGCAGAACCCTGGAGGCTTTCCTTGACGATGGGCCATATCTTGACCCGATCGTCTGCGGTATCGAGCTTCTCGCTGGGGGCATAGCCTGCGATCGTGCGCTGCCTGTTGACGAGAGACTCTTGCTTTCTGGTATAAATGCTGGCCAAGACGATCGCAGTCACCAGGGCTGGGATATCCATGAATGGATAGAGTGCGGCGGCCCAGGGCTCGTATGCGATCTTTTGCTCTTCCAGTAGCGTCAGGGCGGCGGCGAGGGTAGAGCCACTCACGGCACCGAACAACCCTGCGGTCGCAAGGGCATCCACGACTTTGACGTTCGGCAGGTTTGCCAACGTGTAGCGCCCGATGAACACGATTAGGATCCCTATTGCCACGGCGAAGAACGCGGGCAACAGTATCTCCGTCGGATTGGACTTGATGATCGCCTGGCCACCGGTCAGGCCGACTTTCATCAGCAGCATGAAGACGATGAACTGATACACCGGATCTGGAATTGCTAGTTGGCTACCGAGGGAGGCAACTATCATGCCACCAATCAGAAAGCCGAGTGTGGGGGACTGTAACTGCGCTATGAAGCGCGTCAAGAATTCGGACAAAAAATCCACGTTGTAATTTCTCCTCGAGCGGAACTTAGGGGTCAGGACGGCAGGCAAGCATGACCTCGAATCCTGGGTAGCTGGCTGCCACAGAATCCACGAGGCAACAATTGCCTTCTATGGGGTTAGGAGATTACTGCCTTGCCCTGGTCGGATCGGAAATTTGTGGGCAATAGAGTTAAAAGTTCCATTGAGTTTCACAAATGAGATCGCTTCCTTCCATATGGATAATACTATGATTAGAATCGCATTCCGCGCTTCTTAACACCTCAAAAGTATTTTTATGATCTAATGTCATCCTAGGAATTTAACCTCAAAAATATTATCTATAATTAACAGCTATTTTTGATAAATTATCAACACTTATTAACAAAAGTTTATGTTTCTACATATGAATGGAATGCTTGTCTACAAAGAATTACAGCCATTTTTTACATATAAATCCATAACTCTTAATGTTAAGATATGCAGAATGTGGGTTAGAGGTTCAGGAAGGGAACACCTTCAATATGCAAGTTATATTTGAATTTTATATACACAATATAAATTAGAGTTGTGTTTAAAGTGCGATCGCATACGTATTGACAATACATGCTCTCAGACAACTACCAACTCGGTTAGCGAAGGAAACAGAAACCTAAGTTGTGAGTCTTAGGAATCCCTCGTTTTAGGGATGGGTGGATGTCATTTGATTTGAGATTTGAGATTTTGGAGGCGACCCCACGGATCGAGGATCGGGCTTGAGGATTTTAGATTTTGGATTGATTCCACGGATCGATCGCGTGGCGGTTATCATCAACAAATTCGCTTGTCAAGAGTGATGAATAATCAGGTAGGGGCAAATCCCCCGTGGTGGCCCCGGTAGACGGGGTAGGTACACAGGATTCACTACCCCTACAGGTGTTTACAAATGATGCGAGGCTTGCTATATAGCGATCCTTGCAGCAGTAGTATGGTGCGACAAAGGCTATAGTTACTCTGCCATATTTTCAACCCCCAAAAACAGAGACAGTTCTTGATTTAAGCGACCCGATCGCACAAACTCAGCATAGGTGTCAGCCTCGATCGCCAGCAACTCCGCTCGAACTTGCTCAGCAATAAACGTGCTGAGATCGGGATATTCATCTTGAAGCCGATCAACCTCCGCCTCAATCCTCATTAACTCCCCCTTAACCAGCGATTCTTGATACTCATAAAACTCCCGATCGACCCCCGGCTGTTCCTCCATCTCACCCAACCGTTGCAACACCCTACCCAAAGCCGCCCGACGGGCGATCGCCTCCAAATACTCCCCGCGCATCGGCCCCTCCCCCAGCAGATCCAATTTTTCCAGAACAGGCTGAATAGTCAGTCCCTGCAC
>NZ_JADEWV010000402.1 GCF_015207455.1 Microcoleus sp. LEGE 07076 | reverse complement strand
GCTCGAATGTAAGGATCGCCAGTTTTCATAGCCAGCGGCGGCGATTTTCTGACATCACTCGCCAACTCTGACAACTGCTGATTTCCCCGCAAATTGGCAACCAAAAAAACACTACAGCAGATCGCAGCGCCGATTAAAAGTATAAATCCGAGGATTTGAATTTCCGATCGCCTCAACAAACCCCTTTGGGGGCGGTTCCATTTTTGGGCTGACAGCAAAGTCGTTTCCATTTCGGCTAATTTTCTCGCCAGCCGCCTCCGGCGCACCCGAAAATCGTATTGATATAGCGGCGCAGCTAACAGCGTCAAACTCGATAAAACCCCCGCCAATTTGACAAACCAGAAATCGAATTCACCGGCGATTGCCACAGTTGTCAGAGTAGAGATTCCTGCGAACAATTTAGCCGGATCGATCGCGCGCGCGGGCCAATAAAAAATCGCCAGTTGCACCAACAGCGCCAGATTAAACGCAAAAAAAAGCACTACAACAGCATTCAAGCCTTCGCGCAAGTGCGATCGAATGCCAGTATGCCGCCGCTTGAACTTGCGCCCTTTCCCGTTGCGCCCCGGCAGCATAATTAGTAACGGATTTAAGATTTTGACCGCTAGAAAATGAGCGACCAAAAATAAAGGTAACTGAATCAGCCAAGCCCCCAGCAGCAGAGTCAAAAAACCGAGGTCGTTGCTGACAGCAGGAATGCCCCTGCGAAGGACAAAACTAAAACTTTCAGCGAGAGCAAATGCCCTTAACCACGAAATCGGATAGGGGAACCAAGCTGGCCACTTGAGAGTTTTCATCATGCGGGGAGAGGGAAATTTCAATGGCGGATTGTCAAACTCTTAAGATTTTGCCAGATTTGGCGATCGAAAAATTGCTGTAGGGTGCAAAGCGTCATTCGATTTTAGATTTTAGATTTTAGATTTTGGATTGACTCCACGGCTCAATTCAGGGGCTTGAGGATTTGAGAGTTTAGTTGGTGTAGGGTGCGTCAGCCCAAATTTTTGACTCAAATCAGATTGTTTTTTCTCTGACGCACCCTATGGGCGCTAATTCAATCAAACCACAGCGGCAAACAACTCCTCAAAACTCTTTTGCGGAGCATCCGGCTTCGCCACAATTTCCACAATCTTGTTGCGAGAAGCCGGCTCAAACAGCGCCTCCACGCAGACTTGAGCTACCTTAGTGCGGGGAATGCTGTTCTCAAACAGTGTATCCGCACTTCTCATGACGATCGCATCTGAATTATCCTCATTTTTGAGACCGCCCGGACGGACGATCGTATAAGTCAAGCCGCTTTTTTGCAAATACTCCTCCGCTTGCTTTTTCCACACGAGAATCAGCCAAAACAGATTCAGCGGGTGAAAAAACTGAGAAACGCACAGAGAAGTCACCAGCACAAAATGCTCAATTCCCTTAGCCTTAGCTGCCTCCACCAAATTTTTAGTACCCTCAAAATCCACCTTATAAGGCGCTGTCGGGTCAAAACCGGGGGCCGCCCCCGTCGCGCACAGCAACACCGTACTATCGCCGATCGCAGCTACCAGAGAAGTCGCATTTAATACATCCCCTGTAACTAACTCAGCCTCCGGCGGTAAAATCTGCCTTGCTGTCTCTAAATTGCGGACTAAAGCGCGCACCGGAATGCCCCGCTTGACCAATTCTGTGACAATTCGGCGGCCAGTCTGGCCTGTGGCTCCTGCTACAAATGCTTTCATAAGTCAGGTTATGCTGTTCTTGGGTAAATTTTGTTGCAATCTATTTCCCAATTGTAGGGAGGAAACTTCCTTACCGCATCCCCAACCCGATCGATTGGCGTGTATTACAGGAGAGCATATGATGAAGCAGGATTCCGCTGAATATCAAACTACTGTTGAAGCTTCTGACGAAAATTGCTACCCAGATGCGAGTTTCCGACAGCCCGAAAGCATACGTGCGGATGCAGCAGAGACAGTTGAGCCGATTTGGTTTCACGCCCATTTTGAAGACAGCATGGAGATGTACGCCGATGCTGCTACGGTGGCCGAGCATTTGAACAATCACAAGAGTTGGTTTTGTGAGTGCGCTTTGCCGATGAAAGCTGAGCCGATCGGCGAAAACGGCTACGATCTATTAATCGGTCGTTTTGGGGCTTTCGGCTACCGAGTTGAAGCGAGAATCGGTTTAGAGTTGCTGCCGGCGGACGCTGAAGGCTGCTATTTGATTAAGACAATCCCGGTTCCGAATTATACAGCGCCTGGATATGAAGTGGATTTTCGATCGGCAATGAAGCTAGTAGAGATAGCGTCTGAGGAGTTTGCCACCGATTGGCCTGCGTCGGAACGGGCTCAGCTACCACCTGCGATTACCAGTGCTACCTGGAATCTGGATTTGGCTGTGGGGGTTTGCTTTCCTAAGTTTATTCGATCGATGTCTCAACCATTAATTGAAAAAACCGGCGATGCGCTTTTGGAAAAAATCATCAAACAAGTTAACCGCCGCTTAACCTATAAAACTCAGCTTCTTTTTCACGAAAGTTTGAACATTCCTTTTCCCAAAAATCACAAACAACACTAATTCTCAAAATTCATGCAACAGTAGCTGGTAGGGTGCGTCGCCCGAAACAATCCTCAATTGGGAGCGACAATCGACGAGCGACGCACCTGACTGACATATAGCGGTTATCACAAAGGTGAGGTATGCTTTTATGCCCTATGCCCTATGCCC
>NZ_JADEWV010000069.1 GCF_015207455.1 Microcoleus sp. LEGE 07076 | reverse complement strand
GCCTTAAGCCAAGTACCCGGTTTCTCTACAAGCTTTTTGAAACTGGTACAAGACTTGCTTCGAGGCAGCTATTTAAAATTTTGGGGTCTGGAGTGGTTTTAACTTATTTGATATTAACAAGCAGTTTAGAAGGTATGGCGATCGCCCTTGCCCTCTGGCCCGGCAACTTCAGCATCGGGTTGCCCGCGCGCGGGCCCGGACACTCGGACATCAAATCCGGCGTTTCCATCTCCCAATCCCCCGCAAATCCACAGCCAGATACAGCATTCACAGGTTTAGCAGACGGTATTTACCTCTACGGCCAGTCGAGCAAGCCAGATGAAATTAACAAAGAATATTTTGTATTTGAAATGAGACACAGTAAAGTAATTGGTGCTTTTTACCTGCCTCAGTCTGCTTTTTACTGTTTTTACGGCAATCTAGACCAAACTCAGTTAAATTTAACAGTAGTGGACAGTTACGACGGCAGCAGCTCTCCCTACTCCGTAAACCTGCAACAGTATCACCAAATTTCCGCCGTCAGCGACAACGATCGCCGAATTTTGGGTATTTGCAAAGAAGCCCACAAACAGCAAGTGTGGGAAAACTAATACTATTTTTCTAAAGATTTGGATCGCGGTATCGATTTGTTGCATTGTTTGAAGAACTGCTATTAAAACTAGGGCGAAGCACCAATCTACCAGCAGCAAAAACAATCTCGAAACCCAGTTTATTCCTAAATGCTTCGCGATCGAACCTGTTATTTTTGCCAGAGATCAGGCTTATTTAACGAATCCAAGCGCAATTTTTTGGCTCCATTGACTACAGCGAAGCGAAATAAGGCGTATTTTTAGAATGCCAGAACCTAAACCCAACCTTTTTTCTGAGAATATTTTCCCGTTCGACCAACATATTGTTGCGCGCCAAACCAGGCTCGATCCCCCTGCCGAAAGTCAGCAGGTGTTAGCTGTATACTGCTTAAGAAGGCATTGCTAGGGTGCGTCAGACAAAAAACAGGAAATACCGGAGAAAATGTAGGCTTGTGACGCACCCTACAACTCCAAACTCCCTCCCGGCAGACTGCGCCGCGCCAGCAGTCAGGGTTCAGGAAACAGCAATAAAATTGCTCTCCAACCCTGAACTTCAGACAGACACCACACACTCGGCAAGATGAAACTGCGTCGGAAAACACTATCAATAGTTGGCATTACCATCGCTGGACTGACTGGCATTCTATATGCCGCCTCTTCAAGCATCCTTTTGGGCAGCCTTGTCAAAGCAGAAGAACAAGAAGCCACACAGGTTGTTAAGGGAGCGCTCAACGTGTTCGGGCAAACCGCAAATGACTTCAACTCGCGCTTTGCCGACTGGTCGGCCTGGGATGACACCTACGCTTTCATCCAAAACGGTAACAAAAAATTCATTGCCTCAAATTTGATTCCCGAAGGACTGGCTAATGTCAGAGTTAATCTAGCCGTATTTGTCAATACTTCTGGCAAAATAGTTTACGGTACGGGTTTTGACAGCCAAAAGGTGAAACTAACGCCTGTTCCCGAAGCATTAAAACGGCACATTTCTCTCAGCGACCCGCTGTTGCAGCACCCCAACGTCAACAGCAGCCTTGCAGGTATCCTGCTGCTACCGTCAGGGCCGATACTGATTACTTCCCGACCAATTGTCACTACAAAAAACACCGGCCCGATTCGAGGCACGCTGATATTCGGGCGCAATTTGGATGCTGCGGGCATTGCCAAGATTTCTAAAATTACTCGCTTACCTCTGACTGTACACAGCGTTAATGAGGCTCAGTTACCTGCTGACTTTGTAAAAGCGCGGGAGAAACTGTCGGGAAAAAAACCGATTTTGGTGCGTCCTGTTAGCGAAGATTTGATGGCGGGTTACACTCTGATCCGGGATATTTACGATCGACCCGCCCTGCTGTTGCGGGTGGATATACCCAGAGAAATATACCGTCAAGGTCAAATTAGTTTGCTGTACCTGCTGGTGTCCGTAGTCCTAGCGGGAATTGGGTTTGTCGGCTGCACTCTAATGCTGCTAGAGTATCTGGTGCTATCTCGGTTGAGCGGTTTGGCTTCATCAGTGAATCGCGTCAGCAGCAGCCAAGACCTCTCCGTGCGGCTGCCGGTGAGCGGCGCAGACGAGTTGTCCGACCTTGCCCATACTATCAACGGAATGCTCGATGCGATCGCCAGCGCTGAAAACGAACAACTGGAAGAAAAAGCCCGTTACCGAGCCGTAGTCGAGCAAGCCACAGATGGCATCTTTCTGTGGGACGCTCAAACCAAACGTCTTTTAGAAGCCAATACAGCATTTAGAAACTTGCTCGATTACAGCCTTGAAGCAATATCGCAACTGAGTATTTACAATATAGTCACCTACTCCAAAGACCTAATTGACAGCAACATCGAATTACTGCTAGCGGACAAACAATTCAGAATGGGCGAAGTTCTCTACCAGCGCCGAGACGGTTCCTGCGTAGACGTAGAAGTAAGCGCCAGCGTGATTTCCTACGGCGGACGCGAGATTATTTGCACTGTTGTCCGCGACATTACCGAGCGCAAACAAGCCGAAGCCGAACTGCGAGCCTCGGAAGAACGCTACAGACTTTTGTTTAAAAACAACCCCCATCCAATGTGGGTTTACGACTTAGAAACTCTGGAATTTATAGCAGTCAATCAGGCTGCTATTCACCACTACCGCTACACTCGCGACGAATTTCTCAACATGACCGTTGCCGACATTTGTCTGCCCCAAGAGCTGCCAAGATTGCTAAAAAATATATCCCAAGTAGATGCTGATATTGATTTGAACAGCCCCTGGCAGCATCAGAAAAAAGACGGCACAATTATTGATGTAGAAATTACTTCTTATGCCCTGATATTTGATAGCAGAAATGCTGAATTAGTCCTGGCTCACGACGTAACCGACCGCTTGCAAGCCGAGGCAGAATTGTACAAGGCAAAGGAAGCAGCAGAAGCAGCTAATTTCGCTAAAAGTCAGTTTTTGGCTAACATGAGCCACGAACTGCGAACTCCTCTAAATGCAATTATCGGCTACAGCGAAATTCTGCAAGAAGAGGCTTTAGATTTGGGCGAAGATGATTTTGTATCTGATTTGGATAGAATTCACAATTCAGGTCAGCATTTACTAAGATTAATTAATGATATTTTGGACTTATCGAAGATTGAAGCCGGTCACGCAGAGCTTGAATTCAGAACTTTTGACCTGTACGACGCAGTTCAAGATGTAGCAAAAACTGTTCGACCGCTATTTTTGCGAAACACCAATTCCCTGAATGTTGAGTGTCCTAACAATATTGGCGAATTGCATTCCGATAAAATTAAGTTTACTCAAATTTTGTTAAATTTGCTCAGCAACGCAGCTAAGTTTACCCTGAAAGGAACAATTACACTCAGCGTGGAAAGAATTAAAAATGATGAAAATAGTTGGGATGCTAAACAGTTAATTTTTAAGTGTACCGATACGGGAATTGGGATGACTCCCGAACAGCTACAAAAGTTATTTCAACCTTTTATGCAGGCTGATGCTTCGACTACCCGCAAGTACGGAGGTACGGGTTTGGGTTTAGCAATAGCACAGAAATACTCTGAGATGTTGGGGGGGAAAATTACGGTAAATAGCGAGTTTGGCAAGGGTTCAACTTTTACTCTAAGGTTGCCAGCGTAGCTATTTCCCTCGAACTGCGATATCGTGTCAGATCGTGGGTTTGTAGTGCGGACTTTAGTCCGCTCAATATGGCGGACGCTGACTGACGCACTACGAACCATATTTAATACTCAATACCTGCTTGAGCTTTAATCCCTTGTTCTCGAAATGGATGCTTAACTAAAGTCATTTCAGTCACCAAATCAGCGCGTTCAATTAGTGCTGGCGGGGCGCCTCGACCAGTTAAAATAACATGAGTTTCTTCGGGTTTTTGTTCTAACCCGGAGAGGACTTGCTCTACTTGCAAATAACCCATTTTTAAGGCTATATTAACTTCATCTAGCAGCACTAATTTAAATTCGGGATTGCAGATAAAAGTTAAGGCTTTATCCCAGGCTTTTTGAGCTGTTTCGATATCTCGATCGCGGTCTTGCGTGTCCCAGGTAAAACCTTCACCCATTGCATGAAATTCTAGCTGATTTTCCCACATTTGAAAAACGGCTTTTTCTGCGGGTTCCCAAGCTCCTTTGATAAATTGTACTATAGCGACGCGGTATCCGTGACCGAGCGATCGCACAACCATGCCCAAAGCAGCCGTAGTTTTGCCTTTACCGTTGCCGGTATTGACAATTATCAAACCTTTGTCTTTAGCGGCGTTGGCAATTCGCTGCGCCTGCACTTCTTGGCGGCGCTGCATTTTCTGTTTGTGCTGTTCGGCTGTTAGGGAATTTGTTTCTTTAGTTTCCATTAGAGTTGTTTTTAACCGCAGATTGGGGACTCAGAAACCGGGTTTTTTAATACATACTTCGTTGCCACCCGCAAATTCGAGAAAAAACCCGGTTTCTAGGCTTCGGATTTAAATATTATGTCCACAGCGATCGCAAGTTTAGCACGAAACCGGGCAAAATATCTTCTCCTGAAAGCTCTGCGGGACTTTCCAAAACTTCTGTTGCTTGTCCTGGGCGGTAGATTTCTACTCGGCGGGTTTTACGGTTGATTAACCAGCCTAATTTTACTTGGTTGTTCATGTATTCTTGCATTTTGTCTTGAGTATCCTTGAGACTGTCAGTCGGTGACATTAACTCTAAGACAAAATCTGGGGCGATAGGAGGAAATTTTTGTTTTTGTTCGGGAGTCAGTGCATCCCATCTTTCTTTTTTTATCCAAGAGACATCGGGAGAACGATTTGCACCGCTGGGGAGTTTGAAACAAGTTGAAGAATCGAAACAAACTCCCAGTTTAGTTTGTCGGTTCCAAATCACAAAATCTGCATTAATTTCTGAATTGCTGTTTCCGGTTTCTCCTCCTGTGGGTGACATGACGATTATTTCTCCTTTGGCGTTGCGTTCAAATTTGACATCGGGGTTGGCGCGACACAGTTGATAAAATTGGTCGTCGGTGATTTGGGCGATCGCCTCAAAATTAATGGTAACTGCTAGCATGGTATTATTTGTTGGTTGATTTGGTGGCAGCCGCTTGGGAAATCCGCTAACTAATCCGATTGTCAAACAGTACAAATTCCCTGAAAAAGTAGGGGTTTCGCAGCGCTAAGGAACCCGGACTTTTACCTGTTTCGCATACTTGCGCCAATCTATTTCCCAGTGCTTTTATCCACTGAATTGTTTAGGTCATTTTAACAAAATATTGACCCGCTTTATGAAAATGCCGCTTTTACCAACTCAGGCATCGATTCTGTGCCGCAACTTAATATTGAACAAATTTTCAATAATTGAAGATTAAGCTGTCGGACATTTAAATTATATGTTCAGGGCCCGCTCTCCTGCCCACCCCACAAGAAGGGGATTTGTTTTTGACAGTCAATTTAAATGCAGAACAGATTACCCCAGGATTTGATTGACTCGGAACCAGCGATAGCCGTAAGCTTGTAAGGGAATAGAGGGCGAGTCGGCATCAAGAGATTCATACTGGCGATCGCCAAATAAATCGCACAGATTGGTGTATTCGTTAGATTTAAGCGTAACGCTACAAGGCTTGTCGGCTAGATTGTGGACAGCAAGCAATGTCCTGCCTTCCCAGTTGCAGCAGTGGGCAAAAACCGAGGGAGAGTCGGTTTCGATAACGTGCCATTTGCCCCTACCAAACTCAGGACATTGCTTGCGGATGCGGATGGCACGATCGATCCAGTTAATTAATGAATCAGGATCGCGCTGCGCGGCGGCGACATTGACCTTTTTGTAACCGTATTCTCCGTCGGCGATCGCAGGTCTGGCAAGGGCATCAGTTGCAGCCGTCGAGAAGCCGCCATTCGGCGCATCAGACCATTGCATCACCGTGCGGACGCTGTTTCGACCTTCCAGCGAAAGGTCATCTCCCATGCCAATTTCTTGACCGTAGCGCAGCATTGGTGTACCGGGCAAAGTGAACAGCAAGCTGTAGATTAGTTCGATCCGGCAGCCGTCGCCTCCCATCATCGGCGGCAAGCGGCGGCGAATCCCGCGCCCGAAAATTTGCATCCTTTCATCGGGGGCGAATGCGGCAAAAATTTCCTCTCGTTCCGATGAAGAAATGCGGTCTAGTGTCAGTTCATCGTGGTGGCGCACAAAATTCAGCCACTGACAAATAGGAGGAATGTCCGGTAAGATTTTTAGTCCATCGCGCAGGGCTGTGGATTCTTGACGCGCTAGAGCCAAAAACAGATATTGGTTCAACAAAAAGTTGAACAGGACGTGCATTCTGTCGCCCTGATCAAAGTAGACTGGAATGCGATCGGGCGCGACATTTGCTTCTGCCAGCAACACTGCATCAGCCTGACGCGATGACACAAATTCTCTCATTTCTTCCAAGAAACATCGCAGGTCATCGGGGCTTGTACCTTCGGTGTCAGTTTCTTTAATTAAAAAGGGAACAGCATCAATCCGAAATCCAGACACTCCCAGTTCTAGCCAGAAACCCATAATTTTGCAGATTTCTTCTCGTACCGCCGAATTGGTAATATTCAAATCTGGCTGTTCTTTATAGAAGTGATGCAAATAGTAAGCGTTTGCTTGTTCGTCGTACTCCCAAATACTGTCCTCGGCATCGGGAAATACCAGCAGTTTGGGGTCGGTTTTGGGTGGATTTTCTGACCACACGTAGTAATTGCGATACTTAGAGTTTTTATCGCTTCGCGCTGCAAGAAACCAAGGATGCCGATCAGACGTATGATTTACTACCAAATCGATCAGTACGCGAATTCCTCGTTCCCTTGCTTGGTGCATGAACTCGACAAAATCTCCCAGGGTTCCCAGTCGCGGATCGATGTTGTAGTAATCCATCACATCGTAACCGTTGTCGCGGTTAGGGGAAGGATAAAAGGGCAACAACCACAAACAAGTAATTCCCAGTCCTGATAAATAATCTAGCTTGTTGGTAAGTCCCTGAAAGTCGCCTACACCGTCGCCGTTCGAGTCCATGAAGGTTTCAACATCGAGGGAGTAGACAATTGCGTCTTTATACCACAGGTCTTGCATTGCAGTAAATTTCCTCTAATTTAATCAATAAAATAAATTTTTCAATAAAACGGTTGACTAAGCTGATTATTATTAGCTGGAGCGATCGCTGCTAATTTCAGATTAGATGTTCATCCAAACAGGCAACTTGTTTGCCTTGCAGTAGCGCTGTCTTCGCTCTTTTTCGCCAAGACAGCACAGCTACAAATCTTAGTTCACATATACCAGCCCTTGTCAGTCCTGGCTACAGAGGAACTGTGCTTGCTTTTGGCGCGATCGCGTCTTGTGGGGTGGGCTTATAGCGGGCCCTGAACATACGACAGCTTACTCCTCTACCCAATTGAGTAAACTCAGAGAAGTAACGGCTCCAAAAAAGTGAGCGCCAATCAAATTGACGTTGGCCAGCATCACAAAAATATCTAGGGAACGAATCACATTTTCTGGCGTATAAGCTGCGAGGGCTTGCGGTTGACTGAGAGTTTTAGCTAAGACTAGACCAACTGTTTCTTCAGAAGCAACAAACGCAATTAATACCCCCACCAAACTTGAAATCAATCCAATCCTTAAGGTGCGAGTAATATGTTCTTTGCTGGGATATACCTGAGAATTTTCGGCGTGCAAAAGTCTGCCTAAAAGCCTGTAGCGAAAATCCCAAAATATTCTAAACGATAGCAACAAAAGACCAACTATCGCTAAAACCACCCCGAAACCAATACCGGCACTATTGGTTTGTTCGCTCATGTTGCGGCCTAACATAGCAAACAATAAAACAATGCCGGAAACAGCACCGAAAAATAACTGTATCCAGAAGCTAAATCGACTGAACAACCGAAAAGTTCCGACGAATTCGGTTTGGGCTAGGGGTTCCGACAAGGATTCGGGTTCATTCATTGTATACACCGTATTGCTGAATTTATCGTCAAAACAAACGAGGCAAAAAAGAGGTTATGCTTGTCTTCCTGGCGCAAGCGAGCATCTTGTAGTCAGCTATGAGATTTCTCGCTCCAAAAGCCTGTAAAGAACAGGCATAAAGCCTGTTCACAAAAATTTTGGGAGAGATATATACCCTTTCTCAGTTAGGTGAGGTAAAATCCCGCAATCGGTAATCGGTAAAGGGTCAGAAATCATAGCTGGTAGCTAACCCGAACTCAAATTACAAATCCGGCAATTACCTATTACCGCTCGTATAGCATACCTCATGTTGCTGAGAACCGCTATATTGCCTACTCAGGAATGGCTGAGGGATACACCCCTGTCGCAACTAACACGGGTTTGTTGGTATACTCCGCTTCTAGCTTCTGCTTCAAAGTCAAATCCCATTGCAAATCGTACTCGCGATCGAGTTCGGCGACAACAAACTGACGCAGTACGCCGGTTACGGCAACCTTCTCACCTTCTTTCACGCTTGGGTTTGGAACGGTGTGTATCACTAACAAATCTTCTCCGCCAATTAATTTGTCTTCATCCAAAGTAAACGAGTTTGAACTTCTGATGTTTTCGACTTCACCGCTCACCGCCAGTGTCTTGCCGTAGTATTTTTTGGGATCTGAGGTGAGTTCCCCCGGTGTAGGGGCTAGCGCCATCGATTGTGCAACGATCGCAGGTTTACTTTCGTACTCGGCGTAAGCATTGGGCTGCAAGCCTAATTTGTACTCGCGCTCAATATCCGCAAACACAAATTTGCGAACTGTTCCGGTTACTTGAACATCTTGGCCTGCTTCAGCCGGCAGCACAAAAGGCTTGCCTGTGGCGTTGACAACCAAAATCGTTTGGCTGCCAAAAAACTTCTGATCGCTAACTGTAAAGGTTGAAGGGCCCAATTTATTGATTGGTTTGCTTCTAACTGTGACAGTTTTACCGAGCAATTGTGCTGTTTTATCCACTACATTCTCAGTTGTCGTCGCAACCGTTCCGGGCGTTGCAGGTGCGGTAGCTTCCCGCTGCGGGGTAGAACAAGCCGGAAGCAGGGTAACTGCTGCTAGTGCGAGGGCGATCGCTCCTCCCCGAGGATGGCGCAGCTTTTGAGTTAAATTGTTTAAACGATTGTTAACCATTGGAAAACCTCCTTGATTTTTTCTGTTTGTTTGGTTGGTGAAACTACAGAGTTTTTTTTCTTCAAAACCGAGTCTTTTTATTGCCTAATTCAAAAACACTTGACCGTCAGGTTGAATTCTTAAAACTCCTTGATTGCCATCAAAGTTACTGGTTTCATCTATTGAAACTTCTAGCATCCCTTTTTCAGAACTAGACATGGGTATAACTTTCAGCAGCCCTCCATCTGCGCGCACCATTGTGACAGTCACAGGCGTTGGTAGATTTTGCAGGACAATTTCTGCTCCGCGCGCTAGCATTCGGGATTCAGTATGCCCGATCGCTTGATAGGAAATTGGGGCATTTGTGCTGTTTGTTAATTTCACGATCACCTTACCTGCCATTGGTATGACAGTGGCAATGGGAGTCTGTCTTGTTTCTGGCAAAGGTGGTTCCGTAACATTCGTTGACCTCGCGGGAGGAACCATATTTTGACCCAACTCTTGCTGGTTCAATCTTTGACTTGCAGCATTAGGCGGACATCTCTGAGGAACCCGAACATTACTGTTATAAGGTTCTTCATAGTAAATCCTAGGACAGGAGTTGAGTGTAGAAAGAGGAGCTGCTGATGCAACAAGAGGAACGGTTGGCAGCGCGATTAATAAACTTCCAGAAATGAGTTGTAATATCCCTGGCGTTTTTTTCCAGCGATTTAGTTGATACATAGATATCTCCTGATGGAATCTTTCAAATTTGGTCAGGCTTTGCCAGGTTTGGGGCTAGCAAATACTCGCGAGTCACTGCTCAATTTTGAAAGAGTACCAAAGTTTCTTCGCTGGTGCGATCGCCTCTGCTAGCACTGAGATTCACATCGTATCTGGTTCCGGGTAGAGAAATGCTCGGCTTAAAAGCAAAGCTGAATTTGCCTTGTTCATCAGCTTTAATTGTGCGTTCGAGGATATTTCGTTCAAACCCAAACAAACCTGCCACCGAAGAGGTAGCCTGAACCTTGACATTAACTGTGGCATTTGGGGCGCTGCGTCCTTCCACTTCAACCGTCCCGCTGACGCGAGCATTTTCTTTGGGAGTGAGAATTTCTAGGGGGATTTCGGCGGTATTGGAACTGCCATTATCGCTAGCAATTAGCTCTCGATCTAAACGGGAACGAATAACTTGATTTCCCGACTGCAAACTAGCAGTAACCATCGCACCCTCAGGGGGAAAATAGTCTTGGCGGCGGATCGTGTATTCCCCCGTGTAAAGGCCGTTGGATTCTTCCCGCATGGGGATGTTATAAGCAACTCCTTCAATGGAGAAAGTAGCTGTAGAGTTGGGAGTGCCGAGCAATTTGAAATTAAGGGTGGTTCCCGGCTCTAACTGCTGTACTGGTTGAGCACTGAAGCGGTCAACAGACAAAGATTGAAAGCGGCGATCGCTATTAGCAGCAACTAGAGGTTGTTGCAAGCGAGTGCTGCTGATGCGGTCGCCTTGTTGCAAATTTGCTCGCACTGCTGTATTTTCCGAAATTCGATCGCCGTTGCGAATCACGTAACTTGCCTCGTAAACTCCCGGTTGAACCTCCCGCATCGGCAGATTTTGCACTGCATTTGGGATGGTCAAAGTAGCTCTAGAATACGGGGCTCCTCGCAGCACGAAAAATAGTTCAGTTCCCGGCTCTAATCGCTGTACTGGATACGAGGTAAAACTCTCGATCTCCGAGCCGAATACTCTTTGTTGAGCTATTTGGATAGGGGGTTTGGGACTAGCTCGGGCAATTTCCGGTAAATAAATGATTGAACTCAACAGAGCCAGTGCAATTGTGGTTGAAAATGATTTTATTTTCATAAAATCCTCCTAAATCGAAACAACCAACCTCTTGCAGTAATGTGAAGAAAATTTAAATTCTTAAAAATTGACTTTCCCAAAAGGTCGATTGTCTGTGTTCTGCAATCTTTCAAAATTTTGTTTCTCTATCTATTTAACCTCAACTAGCCACAGGTTGCCATCTGTCTCAGGCAGTAAGAAAATATCTATCTGATGAAAGACGATCGAGGAAAAACTGATGATGTTGCTTTGAGTTAAGTGCGATCGATCGGACTATTGGCTGGATGCTTGATTCTCAACTACCGCACCGGGGCGCGTCCATTCTTGCAACGCCCACAAGCTAGTTGTGGCAGCTATTGCAGAGCCCAAACTATCCATAATCAAATCAACAATCGTATCGTGCAGACTCCCAATCACTTCGGTAGAAAGAACGAGACCGGCCGTCCATTCGGTAATTTCCCACAAAGCACCGATCGCAATCCCAAAACTGGTTATTGTTAGCAAGTACAGCAATTTGCGATCTCGAAAAATAGTCAGCATTGAACTGTAGGCTAAAAAACTCAATGCTAAAGTCACAGCAAACATCGTAAAAGCATGAACAATTTCATCGTAAGGTCCCGGTTGGTAAAACAGTCCCCAAACCCAGCCTCCAGCATTGAGCAAGGCAGCAAGCACAAACAGGAAATCAAACAGCGTTGGCAAGCGATCTTCCATTACGACAAACACCACAGATGCTGCTAAAAATAAGCCTAACCCCAAGACATTTTCCCACTTTCCCTGACTGACAGCAGCTATTACTGCTATGGTTAATAACGCCTGCCCTACCCAAGCTGCAACTCGATAGCCGCGCCAGTTTGTACTCATCATCATCGTTCATTCCTCTATAAAGCCAACAAAACAGTGGTGTAAATTCCCGCACCAAGTGCAAATGCCCAAAAGCCGCTCTCTCGTTCTTCTGGCAGTTCTTCTTTGAGGACGTTGAGAACAATTCCTCCGGCTAAAAAAGCAAATAAAACTGCGATCGCAGGTTTTCCAATCTCAGTAGCGCTACCTAACACCCACCCCACAATAATAGCTGCTGCCAGTATCCAGCGTCCGATGCGGTCATAACTATATTTATGATGTTCCCGCAAACCAAAGTCGTTCACTACAAAGTGCAGCGCCATTGCACAAGAAAACAACAGCAAATTGTTAATGCCCGGTTCTTCCCGATGCAGCAGCAGATAGCCAATCAGAGCGTTGTAAATAGAAAAAGAGGCAATGTGCAGCCAAAAAACTCCAGGACTCGTGACCTCACCTTTGCGGTCTTGACGGGATAATTTTGCAACTTTTTCCAGTCCATAAAATACAATCAAGCCTAACAAAGCTATTAGATAAACGTGGTGTTCTAAATAGGAAATAACCCCTATGTTTAGTCTATCTAATACCGTTTGGTGCTGATTTAATTCCGGCAAAATATGGACAAAAACGTAAGCAACCGAAACCCCGCTCGCTGCTGAAAGCCAGCGACTGCGACGGATAGAAGTAAACCGTAACTTGCCGGCAAATAGGTGTGTCAGCACTAAACCAATAACAATGAGTGCGGATAAAGCTAAAGTATTAGGGGGCGAGCGTAACGCTGCTGCAATTACCATTTAAAAAAAACAGTTAAAAAAGCTAATGCAGTACCTAAAATCTTTACCACTTTATCAGTGCATAATTTGCCGATAACGAGCTTCAATTACTGAGTAGATGCCATAGGAAATCAAACCCAAAGCCACTAAACCCAGAATCCACGGGCCAAAAGGTTGTTGTTGCAGGGATGCCAGAGCCTCGCCAAATCCTTTAGCTTCACTGGCATCCGATTGCTTGGCAGCTTCAATCAAGAAAACACCGATGATACTGAAGACAACGCCGCGAGCCGCAATCCCCAGCCTACCCAGTCTCACGGCCCAAGTTTGCTCGTTGCTGCTCATTTGATGAAGTTTGAAATTTTGGCGAAACTTTCCTTTGAATGCCTTATAAATGTAAGAAAAACCGATACCGATTGTGACTGCTCCTCCCAGCCCTACCAACCATTGACCAAAAGGTTGAGATAAAAACCAAGCTGTCCAATCTTGAGTTGAATTGCCGCTGCTACCGCCGGAACCGAGCATTAATTTGACAGCAGTCACCGCCAAACCTGCATAAGCTAACCCACTAAAAGCGTACCCAATGCGCGTCGCAATTCGCTTGGCATCCATTTTTTCGCCAGCGTGTTCCGGATCGAGAACGGTTTGAACAATCCGCAAAAGGACATACCCAACAATACCAATTGTTACCAAAAACAGCAGGAATTTTCCAAAGGGTTGGGAGACAATTGTAGTTAATGCACCGCTAGTATCGGTTGTTTTGCCGCCATATCCAAAAGCTGCTTGTGCCGCTAGAAAACCGACTATAAAGTAAACTAAGCCTTTGGCGGCATACCCCAGTCTTGCCAGTCGATCGAACCAGGGTTGAGAACTTGCGCGCCGGACGGGTTCTTTAATGTTATCGGTGGGTGAGTTGCGCCGTGTCATGTGTTTCTACAATTTGGATTTAGTTGGGTATTCTAGTCGCCTCATCATATAATTAATTATTTATTTATGGTGATCGCGCAGCGTGCCGGAGGCATATCGCTCGCCTATTTTTGGTTGGTAAGAGGACAAGCAAGAAAGGAAAAATTGTGATTGAACAGAGTTTTTTTTATGGATTTTTTTATATCTTTTATAATATGAAAGTTCAGGTATTTTTGGCATCCCTCCATGTAGGTAGACCAGTCAGCAGTCGCGCCGTGCTGTTTACTTGGTCGAGTTACCTGCACAATCTATCTTAGGTAGGATAATGTAAAACTTGAATGTACGGGCAATATATCTTAAGTAAGATTTGTGGCAATTTGCTTGAATTGTGCACAATCTTTCCCATACGTAGGTATGCTGTTACAATTGGCAAAGAGTCGCTGTGGGTTGGGCGTTGACACAATGATGCAAGAGACTCCGGCATTGAGTTTAATCTCACGTTTTTGCTGGCGATCGCACTTGTACTTGTCTTTGGTTGAATCCCAAATGTTGCACGATTATCAATAACCTGTATGGCCGGGTTCACCAACAGTCTTAAAGCTTGCAGACAGGTAAAAAAAACCCGCCCTCCGAAAGTTGAGAGTGGCACTTGTACTTGTCTTTGGTTTAATCTGACTGAAATAATGTTGCACCATTTTCAATAACCTGTAGGGGCGGGTTCACCAATACTCTTAAAGCTTGCAGACAGGTAAAAAAAACCCGCCCGACTCCACGAAAAATCCCCTTATTGATATTGGTGCAATATCTCAGTTTAATCGGACTTTGGGTAAAAGCAACCAGTAAGCGTCGTTCTAACAAACTGTGAAGCACCTGAAGATGAATATCCACCATTTCAACCTCACTATAAATCGCGGGTAAACCGATCGGTTTTTGACCAATTACTAATGCACCACTAACAATGAATCGAGATAGCGAGTACACTTCTCCTGCACAAATAACTAACCAGCAGCATCAAGGTAGCGATCGACAAATCCCGCAGCCGCCAGAGGGTTGGGAGCGCTTTAAATGGTTGGGGCCGAGTTTTTTATGGATGCTTTCGGCTGCTGGTTCTGGCGAGTTACTATTTACACCTCGAATTGCAGCACTTTACGGCTACTCGCTGTTGTGGGCGCTGCTAGCGGCTGTAATCCTCAAGTGGTTTATCAACAACGAAGTCGGGCGGTTTTCGGTTTGTACGGGCGCGACGATTTTAGAAGGTTTTAAGCAAATTCCCGGCCCGAAAAATTGGACGATTTGGCTGATTTTATTGCCGCAGCTAGTAGTAGCAATTTCCACGGTTGCCGGACTTGCAGGTGCAGCCGCTACAGCATTAATTCTAGTAACAGGAGGAAGCGTTCAACTTTGGACGGTGATTATTATCGCTGTGACGGCAACAATTGTGTTTCTGGGGCAGTATAAAGTTGTCGAAAAAATATCCTCATTTATCGGTATCGGCCGCACGTTGGCAGTGGTAGCAGCGGCAATTTTTGTCTTTCCTAACCTGCGAAAACTGGCGGCGGGGTTAGTGCCTCAAATTCCCCCAAACGTGCAATATCAAGAAATCCTACCTTGGTTGGGTTTTATGCTAGCAGGGGCGGCAGGATTGATGTGGTATTCCTATTGGGTGGAAGCCAGAGGATACGGTGCTGCTTCTCTCAAACAAGAAGAACCCCTCGATTTTAGTCAAATCGATTCCCAACAAACAAAAAAATTGCAGGGCTGGGTGACTTTAATGAGTTTTTCCAACACCTTAGCAGTGGTGGGCGCGCTGTTAGCGGCACTCGCTTTTTTGATTCTCGGTGGCGAGTTGTTGCGTCCCCAAGGATTAGTGCCAAAAGAACAGCAAGTAGCAGAAATTTTGGGTAGTTTGCTAGGCGACCTTTGGGGACCATTTGGCTTTTGGTTTATGGTGGCAATTGTTTTTATAACTTTTTGCAGCACCACACTTTCTGTCCAAGATGGCTTTGGGCGAATGTTTGCCGATGGCACCCAAATTTTACTGCAAGGATTTGGCGTGCAGAATCGTTGGACGAATGAAAAATTTTTGCAGCGATTTTATGTTGCACTGCTGTTAGCTGTGTTGCCAATTGCGATTTATCTGATTTTCGGGGAACCCGTTGCCTTGTTACAAATTGCTGGAGGAATTGAAGCAGCTCACATTCCAATTGTGACTGGATTAACCCTTTATGTCAATCATCGAATGCTGCCCGAGGAATTGCGGCCCTCGAAGTTTATCTGGGGTGGAACGGTAATTGCAGGGATATTTTTTGCCTGCTTTGCGGTTATCTATCTTTTACAACTCACCGGGATAATTGGCACGGGCGGATCGGGGAGTTAAAGAGGGTTTTTACAGTTTACCTGTTTGGGAACTATTTTCCAAGATTGAGAAAATCGCAGCTATCAAGTTGCTGTTGTTTGTTAACTTTCACTTTCAAATTGTTATGACTCTTGCAACCAAACCTTTATCTAGCTATATCGCTGTCGTGTTTGACTTCGACGATACCCTTGTTCCGGATACCGTTGATACTCTGTTAGAAAGCCTCGATATTGATGCGCTTCAGTTTCGGCGCGATCGCATTCAACCTTTAGTCGATCGCGGTTGGGACAAGATTCTCGCCAGATTTTACGCAATTATCGAGGAATCTAAGCGACGAGAAAACAAAATAACCCAGGAATATCTAGCAAATTTTGGAAAAAAATTAGCACCCTTTGATGGCGTTACGGAAATGTTTGATCGCCTGCGTCAAAGCGCTTGTGCAATCAACCCCAAAGTAGAAGTTGAATTTTATTTAATTAGCTGCGGTATGGTGGAAATTGCCCGCAATAACTGCATCGCTCCTAATTTTAAAGCAATGTGGGGTTGCGAGTTTTCTTACGGTAAAGATGGCGGAATTGAGTTTCTCAAAAAACTTGTGACTCACACAGAAAAAACCCGCTATTTGTTCCAACTTGCTAAAGGCATTGACAGCAATCCAAAAGAAGATGATGATGATGGAAAGTCTTTTGTTTATCGGGATGCTTCTGCGAAAGAATTGCACGTCCCGCTAACGCAAGTCATTTATGTGGGTGACGGTTCGTCAGATATTCCTTGCTTTTCGCTTTTGAACGAACAACAGGGAATAGCGCTGGGAGTTTATAAAGATAGTACCGCACAAGATTGGAGTCGGGAAGTAGAAATTAGCCAAAGTCAGCGGGTGATAAATTTGGCTCCTGCAGAATACAGTGAAGATTCGGAATTGATGCGATCGCTCACTCTCGCTGTAGAAAGTTTAGCAAAAAAAATCTCGCTGCTTCAGTTAAGTGTTGGTGAATAGAGGGATTTATGTTGTGGGTTTAGGAGAATGGATCGGTTTTTTGGCTTTGGTAGTCTCGCTGTATATTTTGTGGAAAATTAGAGCGATCGTTTTACTGTTTTTTACTGCCGTAATTTTAGCGATCGCTCTCAACCGTTTAGTGCGAAGATTGCAGCAGTCTGGTGCCAGGCGCGAAGTGGCGATCGCTTTAACAGTCGGCATTGTACTGGTGCTCTCATCTGTTTTTATTTTCCTGATATTCACGCGCCTCAGCTCTCAGTTTGAAGAGCTAACTCAACTTATCCCATTAGGGATAGAACAACTGCGATCGTGGATCGACTGGTTGCAAGCAAGAGTGCCGGAACCAGCCATAAATAATATTCCGAATCTTGATAATTTAACCCGACAACTCCAAACTTTTTCTCAGTGGGTAATTTCCCATATCTATCTATTTTTATCCAATTCTTTCAGTTTAGTAATTAATTTCTTGTTAATTACCGTTTTGACAATTATGCTTGTGGTAAATCCCGTGCCGTACCGCCGAGTAATAATCAGCCTGTTTCCCGCTTTTTACCGCCAGCGAGTCGATGAAATCCTGACTGAATGTGAAAAAAGTTTAATGGGCTGGTTGGCGGGAATTGCATTAAGCATGACTTTTATTGGCATTACGACCACTGTGGGTCTGTTTTTTTTGCAAGTGCAACTGCCTTTTATTAATGGATTCTTGGCATTTTTATTAGCTTTAATTCCTTATGTTGGCGCGATTTTGAGCGCAGTTCCACCAATGCTCCTAGCTTTGTTAGATTCTCCAGGAAAAGCAGGTGGCGTATTGTTACTTTATTTTGCAATTCAACAAATAGAAGGCAATTTTGTTACACCTATAATCATGGAAAAGCAAGTGTCCCTGCTCCCGGCATACACCTTAGCTTTGTTGGGAGCATTTGGTTCTTTATTGGGTTTTTTAGGATTATTGCTAGCGCTGCCAATTTTGATTATTGCTCAAACTTTGGTGCAAGAAGTTTTAATCAAAGATATACTAGATCGCTGGGAAACCGCTCCCTCGCGGAAACCATGAAATGATGCCATGTTATACCAAATCCGGGTTTGAGAGATTCTTTACGAACCAGTCGGCGCAGGCCGACATCGTTTGACTTTCTGGCGGTTTCAACCGCCGAATTATCAAGGGGTATGTTGTACCAATTCCGGTTGCACCGTCAGGTGATTGTTGACTGTTGACTGTTGACTGTTGACTGCAAGCCCATGCCCAATCCCCGATGCCCGATGCCCGATGCCCCATGCCCAGCAGCACGTCATCTTTCTGAGAAATGCTATATCTGATTCAAGAATTTGAGTTCTGATGCAGTAATTGCTGAATCTCCGTCCGCAAGGCAGCAATTTCAGCGCTCAGGGCTGCAATTGACTTTGCTCCTGCTAATTCGGCTTCCTCATCCTCTGCATCGCGACCGATAAAAAATGTGGCAATGGTCGCAGTTACATAGCCAAAAACCGCAAACGCATAAAGTGCTAAAACAACGCAAAGTATTCTACCTTCAGGGGTTTTTGGCCAATATTCCGAACCCAATGTCATCATCAACATTGCCGTCCACCACAAGGCAGTGGCGTAATTATTTAAACCCGAGGAACTGTCGGCGACATCTTTTTCAAACGCATACATCCCTGCTGCACCTACCAAGGTAATAACTATCGTTAGTCCTACAACATAACCAAATCCCCTGCGTTTAACACTCGCAGCTAAGGCGCGCATCCCTCGATTGGTACGAGTCATGACTCGCAACAACTGCAAACTTCGGACAGCCCGTGCTGTCTTAAATGCTCGCAAAATTCGGATAAATCGAAAGGTACGCAAAGCAGGTAACAGCAGAGAAAAAGCTGCGATCCAATTGTTTTTAATATAGGAAATTTTGCGGGGAGCAACGGCGAGTTTAAGTAGAAAATCTGCAATAAAAATTACCCAAATCGTGGTGCTAGCGACTTCTAAAAAAGGGTTTAATTCCCAAATTAATTCAATAATAAATAGACCTAGCCACACAAATGACAGGACGAGCATGGGAGTTTCCAGCCAATCTTCTAGCTGCTCTAAAATCTCGTTGCGCTCTTGTTCTAGGGCTGGTTTTTCTGCAAGGTTTGGGTCACTCATAGGTTAAGTCAAGCATCCAGAGCGTCGATTTTTTGCGATCGGCTGTTGCGGCGGGCGATCGCATCGAGCACCCTCTGTTCTACTTCAGAAACTTCCCCGCTACTTTCAGCAATGCGACGGCATTGAGCTAATAGCGGTACGGCAAAGTCGGGGTTGATCTGCTCTAACAAAGCATCTAATGGTTCGGGCGATTTAATATTAGTAGCAATCGTATTCAGAGAATGGGCATTTAATTGCAACTCCTTCAATTCTGGCAAAATATCTTCCCAGTTTTTGTTGGGATAACTTGCTAGAATCATGTGAACCATAATTTGATCCATAACTGCTTGTTGGGCGATCGCCTCATCAAGATATTTTTCGCTTTGTTGCTGAATCGCTTGCAGCGTTTCGGTTGCAGGTTCATCAGTATCTTCTCTCAATTTAGCTTCGTAAAACTCGCGCGCCGCATATCCCAGCGAGTACAGCATCGTAGCATTCGTACTCGCACCAATCATCGCGCCAGCCAGCGGTACGTTGCGTAAAAAGCCCAAACCCGCTTTCATGGCGTTGCTACCGCCCAGCGCCAACCCAAAAATTGCCAAAACCTCGCCTTTTCTGGCTGGAGCTTGCAAATCCATCCCGTAAGCGGCGGCAATTTCATAAACCATTTCGGTTTGAATCGCATTAGTCGCGACTAAATCGATCGCCAAAAGAGCTGCTGCGACACCGGGTAAAATGCTGCTAGCAACTCCGACACCACCGGCTTGGATGGCTTTTTTCACCATAATGTGATGGGCAATTTCGCTGGGAGTTTCGTTGGGATACTGTTGTTGGATTTGCTTGACTTCAGCTTCAGCTTTGGTGACATCAACGCCCGAGCTGGCTCCAGCTAACCAATCAAGCCTGAGTACACCTACAACTTGTTTGATCAAAGGAAGATTGCCAACATAATTCACAGCTTCTCCGGTTCCCTGAGTTGCTTTTCCAATCAATCGATAGGTTTGTTTAGCAGTAGCTTCTCCCACATCAACTGCTTTGTCAACAACTGCTTTGCCTGCATCCAGTGCAGATTCTGTTTTCTCGCCAATGAAATCTAACAAACCAGACTTTTGCTGTGAATTAGTTTGTTCTTCTGGGTTCGATCGGTCATTCATCACTGTTTTTTCAATTAACGACAATATGCCAGGTTTTCCGATTGGATGTAGCCTTTCAGGGGTACTGTAATGGGTACCCAACCATCCGTTCCTAAACTTTCAATCGTCACTCTGCGTCCATTCGCCACGAAACCAGTCGTTTCCCCATCAGTCGAAGGTGTTTGATATACGTTAATTCCTCTGACGGCTGCAACTAAGCGGCAGTCAGTAGGAGGCGGAGAATTTGCCGCTTTACACTCTCCGAGAAAACCACCGTATACGTAGCCTTTTAGCGGTGCTGTAATTGGTACCCAGCCATTCTCGCCCAGACTTTGAATCGTCACGTTTCTGCCGGAGCCGATAATACCGATCGCTTGGCTGTCGATCGTCGGTTGTTGCCGCACATTCAGACCGTTACTGGCAACCACCTGGCGGCAGCTATCGGGTATTTGTGCTAGTAAAGATTCACTTTGATTAAGTTCAAAGTTATCTGGAGTTGGATTTTTGTTAGCTGCGAAAGAGGGAGCAACTAAAGCTGTTGCCGTCACCAATAACGCACTTGTTAAAGATGTATATTTTTGCCACATTTCCTGTTTTTTCATTACTTCGTCTCCTTTTAATCATGTCAACAGCTTATCTAAAATTTTTATCTCTACCGTCTGCTTCAAGAATGAATGAAGCATCATCCCAAGGGCATAAAATAATCAGACTTGCTGCTGCGCTTGTCTGATTTGCAGTATCACCGCCAATCAAGCATAAACGCGAGGTTTGCGAGCGCCAACAGCAGCACCAATCATTGCCGATGCCAAACTCAGTAAAGAGCCGAGTAGAAATGACCAAGTAGCTTTAGCTGTATTGGTAGCAATGTCGCGAACTTGATTTGGGTCTACATTCTGCACTTGATTCGGTATATTAACGCCTCCCTGTTGCTGTACTCGATCGGCAATTTCTCCAGCATTAGCCGCAACAGCATCAACAGCACCAGATATCCCGCTTGCTAACAGCCAAGAACTAAGTGCTAATGTAGTTCCCCAAAGAATTGCTGCATTCAAAATAGCTGTTTTCTTGGTCATGGGGCCGCAGCTTTGAGCCATTACCCAACCACCCAAAAATAAGGAAATCAGCAAACTGATAATCGACCAAATTCCCACCCCAATACTAACAGAACCTGCATTAGCACCCGTTGCACCGGCGCTCAACCCGATCGCGACTCCCAAAGCGCTTAACAAAAGTTGACTGGTGAGGGCGATCGCAATTCCTGCCAAAACAGGCCCCCACCGGACTTGATCGTGATAATTCACCGCCGGATTGACAATTGTAGGCTCAGCAACTTCACTGCTCAGTGGTTCTGGATCGTATGTCATAAAAAATTAATCCTTATCCTATAAACTTTATTATACTTTAAAAATATAATTGATATATCTACCTTTAGTTATAACATTATTTATTTTTTTACTAAACAATCTTTCATAAGCAGGATATAGTGAAAGCGATTTTAAGCTAAAATTTACGTAACATACTGAGAAGAATTGAAATGTTACTTTACAAAATAGAAGATTTTAATCCCAGCTACCGCGAAGTAGCGTTTGATGGAGAAGATATCAAAGGGTTCGATGTTTGTGCAGGAAATACCGATGAAAAAATTGGCACTATCGATACCGTGCTAGTTGATGAAACAGGGAGTTTTCGATATTTTGTCGTTGACACAGGTGTTTGGATTTTTGGCAAAAAGGTATTAGTTCCCATCGGTCTGTGTCGGGTAGATTTCAATACCAAGCGCGTTTACGCCAGAGGTTTGCAGAACAAACAGCAAGTCGAAAAGTTAGCCAGATACGAAAACGGGATGGTCGTTGATTACGATTATGAAGAACAAGTGCGGAAAATTTATCGCACTCCAACCGCCGGAGCATCTGCACCTGTAGAAGCCTCATTGCCTTTAGAAGCATCACGAATTGTCACCCCATCCGCTCCAGTTTCTGTGCCGGCTCCTGTATCTAACCAAGCTACGCCTGCTAGTTATGACCGCAACACTTATAGTTACGAGCAAGAGCCTGAACTGTACCAGATGAACGAGCAGGATCATCAAAAAATCCGACTTTACGAAGAACGATTGATTGCAGACAAAACCCGTCACAAAACTGGCGAAGTAATAATTAGCAAGCGAGTAGAAACTGAAACTGCAAAAATTTCAGTTCCTGTAGCAAAAGAGCGTGCTGTAATTGAACACGTAACTCCAGAAAATGCAGGCACTCCAGTCAGTCCAGAGGCTGCCTTCGGACAACAAGAGACGGTGCGTATGGAACTGCACGAAGAAACTGCCGATATCAAAAAGCAAGCTTTCCTGCGCGAAGAAGTTAACATCAGAAAAGAAGTAGAAAAGGAGACTGTTGAGTCAACAGAAACGCTGCGGCGCGAAGAGTTAGATTTGTCGGCAGAAGAGCGTTAGGGCACCCGTAAGTTGAACGAGGGTTTGTAGTTACGTTTTCGCGCCGACATTAGTGAGTGCTGAATCGAAATTACCAGTCCCACAAATCACAACAAGTGTCAAACAACAAGAGGATATTTTATCATGTGTAATCGCTGGCATTTACCGCTAGTAAAAGGTTCGTTTTTAGCTTTGCTCGTTAGTGTGAGCGGCGCTGGTTTTGTGCTAAATTCCCAGCAAGCTGCTGCTCAACAACAAGCCAAATCGACATTTCCTGATGTACCGCAAAATTACTGGGCGCGTCCGTTTATTCAATCCTTAGCTAAAAAAGAGATTGTTACGGGATATCCCAACGGAATGTTTAAACCTAAACAAAAGGTCGATCGCGACGAGTTTGCAGCGATGATTCGCCAAGCTTTTGATAAAGCAAAAATTAGAAATATACCCAGTGGAAGTGCCTTTAAGGATGTGCCGCAAGGCAATTGGGCAGCAACTCCGATTGAAGAAGCTTATGAAACGGGATTTATGAAAGAGTTTCCGGGAAACGAGTTTCGTCCAAAGCAGCCAATGACTAAGGCACAAGCATTAGTTGCCTTAATGAAGGGTTTAAATTTGAATTACGATCGCCCTGCGGCAAAGAGTCAAGCCGCCGCACGTGTAGTACCTGCAAATCAACGTCGAAAAACTACTAGGAATCGTTTGGTATTTCCCTTAGCATCAACTGTTTTAATGCAGCCGCTATTGCCTGTAATACCAACAAAACAGCAGCAGCAACCTAAACCTGCTAAAACTGTTCCGGCAACGACGACAAAAAGTCCCGTTGCAACTTCCAAAATTTCGGCATTAAAGTTTCTTAAATCATACTATAAAGATGCCGATCGGATTCCTAAAGATGCGGTTGATGCAGTAGCAGCAGCGACACAGGCAAAGATAGTGGTAAATTATCCAGACGCGAGAGTTCTCAATCCGAACGAGTTACTCAGTCGGGGGAGTGCTACGGCGCTAATTCATCAAGCTTTGGTCAATCAAAAGCAGATCCAACCGCTTTCGGACAAGAATGCTGTTAAGTACATTCCTAAGAGTCCGAGTCCCTAGTTTTACAATCAACTAAAGAAAGCTGTTTCTACAGCTTTAGTTAGCGGGCTTTAAGCTAATTTAAAGCCCGTGTAAATCCAGATTGTTGCCGTACAAATTCTACAGCTAATTGCTTTTTTTTTAGACCTAATTGATAATTAGGTTTCCTGGATGTTAGGTAAATATCTTTTTATAAAACACTGACAAACATACCAATAATAAAATGCTATATTAATTTCGCTAAACAATTTAGGTACTCCTTCGAGCAAGCTGGCAAGTATTTTGTTTTTTAAATGCAGCGAGTCTATGGCGATCGCCCAAAATAACAACGCCACACCAGCTAACAATATTTTATAGGGAGTATCCTTTAATTCTCGCTGAAAAACCCATCCGTAGGAAAACAAAACAACAGCGTACAGCAGACATACTCCGAGTTTGGGAATTCCTAATCTTATCATGTATATATGAATTCTGTAAATTTCATTCACCAGAAATCCCCCTGTTAAAAGAGCAGAACATAAAACAAATCGAATTGCGGGATGCCAGGGGTTAATTTTTTTTGCTAAGCCGTAGGTGAAAGCACAAACAATTACTGGTACAGAACATAAAAGCTGGAATGTCCGAGTTAAAAAGGCGATATTAGGATTGGTAGAAAAATAAGGATTGAAAAATAAATCGCTGATTCTTGATCCGAAAAGTTGAGTGACACCGATTGCCAGCCCCACGAATAAAAAACAAAACGAATTTAGTCGAAAAAGCCTTCGATAAATAGTCATAAGCAATTTACACCGAAATTCAGCTTGATTGTGGAATAAAAAATTATAACACCGTTAGCTATGCTATTTTGTTAAACAGTCCTCTACGCAGCTACTAGCTTATGTGTGCACTGCACGCTTTACCGATGTGGGTAGTTTGTTAAAGTGTTTTTGCGTGCAGGACTGTTAAAATAATCGCAGAGCGATCGCAGGAAACAGTCATGCTGTCAGTAAAAGAAGCAGAATCGATCATCCTAAGTTTGGCGCAATCCCCCGACAGTCAGGGGGATGTAGAAACAGTAGACTTGCTGGCAGCATCGGGGCGAATCTTGGCCGCGCCTGTGACAAGTTCCCTGGATTTTCCCTATTGGGATAATTCGGCAATGGATGGGTACGCGGTGCGGTTTGCTGATGTGGAAAATTGCAGCACCGAAAAACCAGCGGTAGTCGAAGTAGTTGAGGAGATTCCAGCGGGTTCTCGACCTCAAAATACGGTGCAGCCGGGTCAAGCGGCGCGAATTTTTACGGGCGCTATGATGCCGGATGGTGCTGATACGGTGGTAATGCAGGAAGAAACGAGGCGTGAGGGCGATCGTATTTTTGTCTTAGTTTCTCCTGAAAAACCGCAAACTTTTGTCAGGCAAAAAGGCGCTTTTTATCAAGCAGGAACAACTTTGCTAACTCCCGGTACAGTTATCAATGCCCCAGAAATGGCGCTGTTAGCAACTGCACAGTGCCTTAAAGTTCCTGTTTATCGGCGTCTGCGGGTAGCAATTTTTTCTACTGGTGACGAATTGATCTCGCCCGACCAACCTTTTAGTCCCGGGAAACTGGTAGACTCGAACCAGTATGCTTTGACAGTTTTATTGGCACAAATGGGATGCGAACCGATTAGATTGGGGATAATTCCTGATAATGAAGATGCGCTACAAAAGGCGATCGCTCAGGCTGTTTCGACAGCGGATGTGGTGCTTTCTACGGGGGGTGTCTCGGTAGGAGACTACGATTTTGTTGAAAAAGTTCTGGCAGATTTGGGAGGTAAAATTCACATTCAGGCTGTGGCGATTAAACCGGGAAAACCTTTAACGGTTGCTCAGTTTAAAAGAGGTGATAAAAAATCTGATCCGCCGCCGATTTCGAGTGCGGATTGTCTTTATTTTGGTTTGCCAGGAAATCCGGTTTCAGCTTTAGTTTGCTGCTGGCGGTTTGTTGTACCTGCTTTGAGAAAAATGTCTGGGCTGGGTGCTGATGCTTGGGGGCCGGATTTTGTAAAAGCTAGGTGTAATGTGGAATTGCAATCCCCAGGCAAGCGCGAAACTTATGTTTGGGGTAAACTATATTTAGTTATGGGAGTCTGGGAATTTGAACCTGCTAGCGGCAGTCAAAATTCAGCCAACTTAATTAACCTCGCTAATACAACTGGTTTAGCAGTTTTGCCAGCAGCAGAAACCTGGATTACCCCTGGCGAATTTGTTGAAGTTTTAAAAGTTAGTCATTAGTCATTGGTCATTAGTCATTAATCTTCCTTCTTCCTTCTTTTCACCCGCTCGCGAAGCCGAAGGGCTTTCTTCCTTCCTTCTTCCTGATGACTTTGGACGTTCGCTCGGATGGGACAGCACTAATGACTGCTGACTACTGACTACTGACTAATGACTAATGACTTCTTCCTTCTTCCTTCTTCCTTCGTATGATGAAAATTTTAATTGTCGAAGACGATCCGATGATGCAACTGGGATTAGAACAAGTATTAGCTGATTCGCCAGACATCGAAATAGTAGGAACAGCAGAAGACGGCTATTTAGGAGTAGCTGCTGCACTGAAACTCAAGCCAGATATTATTGTGATGGATATCGGTTTGCCGAGGCTAGACGGCATAGCAGCCACTCAAAAAATCAAAGCACAAATGCCGGAAGTTCGAGTGGTAATGTTAACTTCTCACACCGCAGAAACTGAAATTATTGCTGCTCTTTCTAGCGGTGCTGATGCTTATTGTATTAAGGGTGCTTCCGTAGACAGGCTGTTAGCGGCGATTGCGGCGGCAGCAGAGGGGGCTACATACCTCGACCCTCAAATTGCCCGCACTGTCATCGAGCACCTCAAACCCCCGACGCCTGCTTCTACAACTACTTTTGGTCAGTTGTCGCAGCGGGAGTTGGAGGTGTTAAAGTTAATGGTGGAAGGTAACAGCAATCCAGAGATAGCAGCGGCGCTTTACTTGAGTCCAAATACTATTAAAACTCACGTTCGCGGTATTATGAATAAGTTGGCTGTGGATGATCGCGTGCAAGCGGCAGTTGTAGCGC
Organism: Microcoleus sp. LEGE 07076; assembly: GCF_015207455.1. GTDB lineage: Bacteria > Cyanobacteriota > Cyanobacteriia > Cyanobacteriales > Microcoleaceae > Microcoleus. Next base: position 1,275 of record NZ_JADEWV010000069.1, on the reverse strand, counting down.
TGAGAACCGGGTTGGTTTAAAGTAGTCAGTAGTCATTAGTCAGTAGTCAGTAGTCATTAGTCATTAGTTATTTGCTAGCAATTCCCAATTTCCAATTCCCAATTCCCAATTCCCAATTCCCAATTCCCAATTCCCAATTCCCAATTCCCAATTCCCAAAATTTTATGTCTGAATGGATAGAAATCGGTACAATTGTAGCAGCTCAAGGTTTGGACGGGGAAGTGCGAGTCTATCCTGATTCGGATTTTCCGGAAAGATTTATCGAACCGGGGAAGCGGTGGCTTTTGCGCCCTAACAAAAGTGAACCGGAACCGATCGAGTTTTTGGGCGGTCGCTACATTCCGGGCAAAGGGCTGTATGCTGTAGAGGTGGAGGGTGTGGAAGACCGGGATGGTGCTGAGGCGCTGCGGGGCTGTAAGTTGTTTGTGGAAAAGACCGATCGACCTTACCTCGAACCCGATGAGTTTTACGTGCAAGATTTGATCGGTATAGAAGTTTTTAACCAGTTAACCGGGGAAGTTTTAGGCAAGGTAAGCGATATTATTCCTGCAGGTAACGACCTTTTAGAAATAGAAACAAATCTAACGCCGGAAATTGTCGTCCCGGGACTCGAAAAGTCAAAAAATCATGAAACTCCCAAAGCAAACGCTGACCCCAGAAATACCCGCAAACCACGGAAAATCCGCGTTAAACAGCCTAAATCAACAAAGATTTTGATTCCTTTCGTGCAAGAGATTGTACCAATTGTTGACTTAGAAAAAGGTAGAATTGAAATTGTCCCTCCTCCTGGTTTGTTGGAATAATATCAAAATAGTAGGGTGCGTCGCTAGCGAAATTTTTACTACTACAGCGTATTCCAGGTTTTATGATGCAGTGCGTACTGCATTTAGATGGAATATCCTACCTACCCCCACGGATCGGCGCTTCAAGGGGGGAAGAGCCTCACAATAAATTATACAAATGATGCGGGGAGTGGTGTAGATATAGCGGTTCTCAGTAACATGAGGTAAGCACGTGCGAGCGGTAATAGGTAACAAGTAGTACCAATTTCATAAAGTTATGCTGCTACCGAAAGTTTGACTCCCCCCTCAATCAGGGGTGGTTGCAGGGTGGATATGTAGCGCTATTTGATCAATTTGGTATAATAGGTAATAGGTAATAGGTAATAGCAGGATTGGTAATTTGAGTTCCGGTTAGGATCGCGAATTAAATAATTTACACATAATTGTGGGATGGGCTCTATAGCCCGTCCAGGACGGGCTATAGAGCCCATCC
>NZ_JADEWV010000401.1 GCF_015207455.1 Microcoleus sp. LEGE 07076 | reverse complement strand
AATTGCTCGTAATTTAGCACTCAATCTTTATCGAGAAGCTGGAGAAACAAATATGGCACAGGCACAACGGCTCGCGGGCTATGGTCTAGACGTTTTGAAGAAGCTGTTTAGAATGAAATAGCCCTGGTCATAACATAGTGGTAATGTAGAATTATCGCTGAGTGAAGCTCTTCGTGTTTGTAGATGCTGGATGTTGGTGTCATTTCGTAGTTGTACGACATTGGAAACAAACGCCGGCGCGCTGAGTTGGTACTGGAAAAATTGAAACCAGCTTGAAAAGTGAGGGGGAAAACTTGAGGTTTTGGAGTTTCCCGCGACTGAAAGCCACGGGTTTTTATTTAATTTTAAATCCCAAATGTTAGCTGTTCGCCACTAATTCCAATTTGTTTCAAATTTTCCCTCTTGACTTCGACTACTGAGTAGTTCACTTTATATTATAATATAATTCCCGCTAATTTCATAATCTTTCTGCGATTTATAGAAATTATTGTTCAGACTTCCTGGATTTTTTTTTCTATAATTTTTGCCGGTATTCCCACTGCGGTTGCACCGGGTGGCACGTCACAAATCACCACAGCATTGGCGCCAATCAAAGCATGATCGCCGATCGTTACGGAGCGAATAATTTTAGCTCCTGCACCTATATCGACGTGACCACCGATTTTGACATCAGCAACAATTGTCACCTGTTGAAGAATTAGACAGTTAGGGCCAATGGAAGCACTGGGATGAATGACAACGCCATTAGGATGAGTCAGCAGCAGTCCTCCTTGTATTTGGCAGTTTAAAGGGATGTCTGTGGCAGTTACCACGCTCCAAAATCGATGCTGGATCACGTTCCAACGGCATAAAATATATCCTGCAATTCCACCCTGCTGCTGCCACTTTTGATAGTTGCGGATAGATTTGAGCAGTTGGCGACTGGGTTCCCACCACTTGCTAGGTTTTTCGCGGCTCCAGTCTGGTTCTGTAGCAGAAACGATTGGCTTAGTGATTGAGTCAACCATTGTTTGTGCAATTTTTTGATGATGTAGACAATTGTGCCTATTTGTGCAGTTTACCTTAAGATGACTCTCTAACCTGAGTATGGAGATTGCTTGAATCTCCACACACTTAACTTGCTTGAGAGAACAGAGAAAGTTAAGCCTGATATCTCTGTTTGTTTTAACACAGAATCGGGGACACTTTCCGATAAAATGATTTAAGGATTGTTTTCGGCAGGGCGGGATTTTAGAATTTTGGCGGGAATGCCAACGGCAGTTTGACCGGCCGGAATGTCTGATAAAACGACAGCATTTGCACCGATATTTACGTCGTCTCCCAAGTTGACCTTGCCGAGAACTTTTGCACCAGCACCGACGTTAACCCGATCGCCCAATTGAGGAGATTCTAGGGGTTTTTCCAAGTAACGGTTCCCTAGGGTAACGCCTTGGCGGATAATGCAGTCGTCACCAAGAGTGCAGTGTCCATGAACGATGATAGAGCCTTCGTGTTCAATGACGACTCGGCGGCCGAGCTTGACTGTGTACGGCAAATCTATGCCGTAGGTGTTGCGGACTTTTCGGTAGAGCGATCTATATAGAATGCTCAACGGAGCCCGCAGCAGTTTTGGTTCCACCTGCATCCTCCAGACACCGAACCTTTGAACTGCTACGGCGCGAAATCCCGGTTTTGTCCAATCTCGACCATGAGCAATCCAGTCTTCTTTAATTTGCGACCAAAGTCCCAGGCCGGGGGTTTCTAGTTGATTTTCACTGCTGATTAACTTTTGCTCAGTTACCATAAGCTCTAATTCACACTATTTTTTGTTTACTCTATTGCTAGATGCCCACGATCTTAATGGATATATCAGGTTTTTGAGGAAGTAGCAATCCGGTTTTATCGATCGATAATACTAATTTCTCGGCTGCATCATAAAATAATATTTTGCTAGCCTACGTTAACCTGATTTAGTTGGCTTTGACGGATTTACCAAGTCGCTTTAAGAGTTTTTGGATTTTTCAATCTTACCCCCCTTTAAAAATACACTATTTAATACAAAATCCCTCAGTAATTTTGGTGGATCGCCATCGGGTTTGCCTTGAAGTATGCGGCGCACCCTCCAGGCTGCAAAACCCGAAGCCCAGGATACATCAGTTAATGCTGTGTAAACCAAGCCGTAGTTTTTGATAAAGTACCTACGCCGGGAATCAAACCAATAGGTAGGCAGCCGCTTGGCTGGCTTTTTGGTGTCGGTGACGCCTGAGCTTTGGCCGACTAAGTGGACAACCCGACTTTCGGGTACGTACCAGCAACTCCAGCCAGCTTTGTTCGCTTGCAGACAAAAGTCCATTTCTTCGCAGTACATGAAATAAGCTTCATCCATCAAGCCAATCTTTTCAAATACTTCGCGACGGACAATCATGCTGGCTCCCGCTACCCAATCAGTTTGGCAGATTTCTGGGGAAATGGGAGGCGCTGCGACCCAGTTGGCTAATAACTTGGATATAAAGCCTGTGCGCCAGCCGAAATCGAGTTCGGTTAAGATGTTGTGAAATCGAAATGCTGACTGCTGGGGAGTACCGTCGGGGTCTTCCAATCGGCTGCCGGCGATGCCAGCTTCGGGGTGGCATTCCATGAAGTCAACCAGTGCTTTGAGAGCTCCGGGGCGAACTACGGTGTCTGGGTTGAGCAGCAGGATGTAAGGGGGGGGATTGGTGGATTCC
>NZ_JADEWV010000400.1 GCF_015207455.1 Microcoleus sp. LEGE 07076 | reverse complement strand
CCTTAGCACTAATCCTAAGTGGCGGCAGCATTGTATCGGCAGAAAGATTTAATAAAGCCGGATACGGGAAAGTAATTAGCGATCGAGTCAAACAAGTATTCAAAATCGAAATTGACCAAGCCAAAAAAGAACAGCAAGTGGCAGAAATCACAGAATCTGATTTCTTTAAAGAATTGCAGCAAAAGAAAGATAAACTGAAAGTTAGCAAAAAAGAAACCCCTCAACCAACACCTTCTCAACTGCCAGAAATAGCAGCAGGTGGCGCAGAGCTTCCCCAAACCGAAAGTGAGCCAGACGAATACCTAGCTCAGTTGCACCAAAAAGCCAAACAGCAGAAGCAGCGCGCCACTGTGGCTAAAACTGTGACTGCATCGGAAAACGGCTCAAAAACCGATGTGAACCATACCGAAAACGGTGATAGTTCAAGCGAAACCAAACCCGATGAGGGGTTCAGCGATTTGCAAGCCAAAGCAAAACAGATGCGACAGCGCCGTGCGGCTGAAAAGAAGATCAAAGAGGAAAAGATTGATAGTTTAACAGACAAAGAAGATTTGGGAAAAAAGGAAGAATAACAGACAACTCGACGGCATCTGAAATTGCATCTAATTGATTCTTCCCGTTTCTACCCGTCATTAATTCCTGAGTTTATAGAATCCGGCGGTGCCGGGCCGACGCTTTTGGCTTTAACTGATGTTACTAATGCGGATGCGGTTGTGAGGGAAATGGCGACTGCTTGGAGGGAATTTGGGGTAAAAGCTGAAGTAAGGGCGATTTCTCTTGATACTCAAGGCGCGCAAATCTCCACTCAATCAATTTAGCTTGACAAAATTTTCAACTTGTGGTAAACATCGAGTTTTATTACCTCTTTGCTATCAAAGGGCGAATTCCTGTGGAATAGATTCGCTGTACACACTTTTTTAAAGTTTCCATAAAGTTTACTTAAAAACTCTAAAAGCCCCTTGCATTTAAAAAAGTTACTGATATTCTCAAATCAATAACTTCACAACAGCAATAAAAAAACAACTTATTGCAATAAATCCAATTTATTGCAATAAGTTGGCAGGTTTTTACCTGTCGATATCACCGCCCATCCGCAAGAAAAAACCAAAACTCCATCATCCTATGGACTGGCTTTCCTTGCGTACTTTTAAAGTGTAATATCATGTCCAGTCCTATAACCACTATTTGTTTGTAGTCAGGACTTCAGTCCTTGATTGCAGATTTGGGCCACTAAGGACTTTAGTCCTTACTACAAACCAGGACTAAAGTCCTGACTACAACCTTTTTTATTATGGGTAATTGACTCGACATGATATAACATCCTCAAATTCTGCTTTTTTAGTCATTTTAATCATCAAAAAAGCAACTAAAAATCATGTCCAAAATCGAAACATCTATCCTCCAACCAACCACCAATACTTCCATCATTCCCGACATTTCAGAAAAATTGCCCTTAACTAATTCTACCAATAATTATTCTCTCCCCCCCCCCGAAAAATTACCCAATAACTAACGAAACATCCTCCACAAACACCAGCATCGAACTATTACCAGCAAACCACCAAATTCTCGACAAAGACTCAGAAACACCTCCCCAACAAGCAGACACAGACACCTTCATCCTCAACAAAAATTCAACACCAACAACCAACAGCATCACCGAAAAAACACCAGCAACCACCACCCAAGCCGACACAATCACAGGCGATACAGCCCAACCACAAACTCAAAATAAAATCACTTTCGACTCCGGCATTTTCCAAGCAGACGAAACAGGCAAAATTAGCCTCGACTACCTATCAGACGGAGGCTGGTATCAAGGAGAACTAGCAATTATCAGCCTCAAAGGAATGCAGGAACTTGTACCAGATTCCGAAGAATTTATACTAGAAGCAGCCAGACGCGCCCTCAGCAACTCCTCACTCGGTTACATCGCAATATCCGACACTACAGAAGCAGCAAAATTCCCTAGCTTCGAGGGAGAAAACAACTTAAATATCGGAGAATACCGAGGCATAAAAACCTTCACAATGACTCCCGGAGACGAATTCGGCATCATAGTAGTTCCCAACGGTAAAATACAAGAAGTATACGACAATCCAGGAATTGGCGGCGACAAAAAACCCTTATTCTCAATGGCGACAGCTAATTCCAGCAATGCTTTTAAACCAGGACAAATTGCCCGTGTCGTCAATGGTGGCAATATATTTGTTATGGAAGATATGGGGATAAGCGAAGAAAGCGATGCTGATTACAACGATATCATATTTTCCCTCAAAGGCGCAACCCCTAAAGTCATTTTAATGGATGATGTAATTGCCAAAAACTCCGATTGGCGTACATCAGAAAAAGGCAAAGAATTAATAGCTGACGCTGCGCCAAAAACAGAGACTAAATTAGACGACCAAAAACCCGATACAACTCCTACAACAAATTCTGCCGAAGCGACAGAAACCAAAAATCCGACTGTTTCCGAAATTCCCAACTCCCAGACAAAACCCGAAACATCTCTCGCAGTTGAAACCAAAAATCCGACTGTTTCCGAAATTCCCAACTCCCAGACAAAACCCGAAACATCTCTCGCAGTTGAAACCAAAAACCCGACTGTTTCCGAAATTCCCAATTACGAGACAAAACCTGAAAAATCCCCGGTAGTTGAAACCAAAAACCCGACTGTTTCCGAAATTCCCAATTCCTAGACAAAACCCGCA
>NZ_JADEWV010000399.1 GCF_015207455.1 Microcoleus sp. LEGE 07076 | reverse complement strand
TCAAAGGGAAATGATTCGCGGGTGTAAACTTCCAAGGATGCCTCAAAAGCTGCGATCGCCAATTCCAGATTCTCGGCTTTTTCCCCTCTGATTCTGTAGAGGTAAGCAATCCCCAAATTATTTTGACTCCTTGCCCAGTCTTCGGGAAATGATTCGGGGGTGTAAACTTCCAAGGATGCCTCAAAAGCTGCGATCGCCAATTCCAGATTCTCGGCTTTTTCCCCTCTGATTCTGTAGCCGTAGGCAAGCCCCAAATTATTTTGACACCCTGCCCATTCAAAGGGAAATGATTCGCGGGTGTAAACTTCCAAGGATGCCTCAAAAGCTGCGATCGCCAATTCCAGATTCTCGGCTTTTTCCCCTCTGATTCTGTAGAAGTACGCATTCGCCAAATTATTTTGAAACTTTGCCCACTTTTCCGAGTAAGCTTCGCGGGTGACAACAGTTAATCCTATCTCTAGACAAGCAATACCCACCTCTAAATTACTTGCCCGACTACCTTGCCGAAGATTATAAAAAGTTAAATCTAAACCGTAGAAAAAATTAGCACCATTGTATGCTTGTTCTGCATCCAAAGTTGCCAGAGTTTGAGTTGCCCACTCTCGCAAATATTGAGCAAAACCATCATCTATTAATTCTAGGTTAGCTTGCAGAATCTCGATTCGTTCCTCCCTGGGACAGGTGATGAGAGATTCAATCAGATTTTGATAGGCTTCGCGGCGCGCTTCGTTCATTGCTTACAACCCATGTTTTTATAATTTTACATTCTTTGTCGGGGAAAAACAAGGGGGAAACCCGACCTTCTGAATCATCTGGAGTCGTTGGAGTGTGCGTCATACCTCAATACGGTTTACTTAAGATTATTTATGCCCCGGAGATCCCCCTCTCATCCCCCTTAAGAAGGGGGACTTTAAGAGCTTTCTTATCCCACCCTTATTAAGGGGGGTTAGGGGGGATCTGTCTTAACTTAACCGTATTCTGTCATAAGCTGCTACGCAACTATGTCGTATAATATAGAAACAAGATAAGTAAGCGATCGCCATAATGAATCTATTCGGAATGGGCCCGGTCTCATTCAAAAAAATCTCGATGATTTGCGATGGGACAAAAAACCAGAGGAAACTAAAATGATTTCACAAACTTTAGTAGAAATTGAACGTTCTATTAGTTCCCTGTCGATAGAAGAACAACTTTGGTTGCTGGAACGGATCGCTTGCCGAGTGCGGGAGAAAACTTACATAGCTAATAAACTCGCTAATGCTAAATACCTGGAAGCAGAGATAGCCGAGATGGCTAACGATCCAGATATTCAAGTTGAGATTGCTGCAATCGATCGCGAGTTTATTCTGGCAGAAATGGATGGTTTAGAAGCACTATGAGCATTCAGTGAGGGAAAATTTATTTTGTCAATCTTAACCCAGTTCATGGAAGAGAACAAGCTGGAATGCGACCTGTTTTGGTGTTTTCCATTGATACTATTAACCAGTTAATCTATCTATTGATTATAGACGTAATTAGACTCGGCGGTTGAAACCGCGTCTACACAAACAAAACCCGCCTTCGCGGGTTGAAGAGTGTGCGGTTTAAACCGCAGTCTCAAAATAACTAATTACTAATTACATATCTGTCATTAATCTTGCTTTCCGCAACACAAATGTTAACACTGTTTCTTGACCGGTAATAATATCGGCTCTACCTTCCATTCCAGATTGAATCGCATATTGACGCGGCTCATTTGTTTGGGAACCTCCGAAGAAGTTACCGCTAGAAGATGTGATTCTGGTTAAATAAGTTTGTTCTGGCTTGATTGCAACTTCGTAATAAGATCCACCTGAATTATTGGCGGGATTTTGAGGGGCGATCGCATCTGGGGCGATTTCGCTGACTGTTCCTTTCAATGTGCCGTAATCGGGGAAGGGTAAAGCGGAAATCCTGATCTGCACGGGTTGGCCGATTTGGATGCGGGCGATGTCTTGGGATGTCACTTTGGCTTTGATTATCAGGGGTGAGTCGCTGGGGACGATTTGGGCGATCGCACTTCCGGCTTGTACAGTTTGACCAGTATTTTGTACTTCCAATTTGAGAATTGTACCGTCAGCAGGGGCGCGGATCACGCTATTTTCGAGTTTTGACTCAACTTGATTTAGCTGTTTCTTAGCTTGAATTAATTGTTGTTGAATGGTCGATCGCTTGACGAGCAAAACCCGCCGACTTCTACCCAGTTTCTCGGCAACATCCGGCAGCGATGCGGCGATTTTGACTAAAGCGGATTCGACTAATTCCTGTTCGGCGGAACTTCCGCTTTGGGTGCTTTTAAGTTGGGCGCTGGCCAAAATTTGATTTTCCAAGTCGCGCAGTTGCTGGTTGATTTGCTGTGCTGCTGTTTGAGACTGATTAATGATTTCTTGGAACTGCTTGTTTCGATCGCCCAAACGCGAACCGCCTACAACTGCGATCGCATCTCCGGCTTTCACTGTCTGATTTTCGCTAACAGCAATGCTTTCGACGGTTCCTTCGGTGGCGGCTTGCACGAGGCGCACTTCTCCGGCCCGACGGACGATCGCGTCTGTTTTGACTGTAGCGGTGTATTTGGTGACGCTAGCAAGGGCGATCGCCCCGCCAAAGGTTGCCACCATCAAAATTCCCCCCAAACTTGTCCAACGGCTGACAGGGGGCAAAAACTCGTCGTTATTAAAGGTTTCAACGGGGGTGGGTTC
>NZ_JADEWV010000398.1 GCF_015207455.1 Microcoleus sp. LEGE 07076 | reverse complement strand
CCTTTAGGAAGACCTCCAGCAAACGTCAGTAAAGCAAAAAAGAAGCAAGCTTTAGAAGATGAAAGAATTAGAAATGCAATCGAGGGCAAATTTGGGCAAGGAAAACGAAGATTCGGTCTGAATCGAGTAATGGCAAAACTTGATAATACATCTGGCACAGTTATTGCAATTACTTTTTTGGTAATGAATCTTTCTACCTGGTGGCGCCGGGTTTTTTGTGTGTTTTTATATCTATTTGGAAAAAGAACACCTGTTTTTGGGTTGAAGATAATCTCCAATTATAACTGGATGAAAACGATACAGAAGAACTTATATTAACCAAGCTTGAATATATCGCTCCTGTGATTGGTTTGCGATCGATTATTCAGCAAACCCTAGTTAAGTATTGTGCCGACGCGAAAAATCAAGATCTAGGGATTGTTAAGCGACAGCGAAAACCTCATATCAGGCTAATTATTTCTCCTTTCCCAGGAACTCAAAGAAGTCCCGAACAATTTTTTTTCAATAATGAATGAACAAATGGAGTCATATTTTAATTGGGATCTCGGTAAAAAATGAGTAAGATTACTCATTGACAACAGTGTTTTTAGCTTAACTTGTGAGTAATGAACGCTTGTTGGTGCGTTTAAGTCTGCTATGTTACAGCATTCTGGAGTCAAAATGGTGACTAAGCACTCCCCAAAGAAATATAGAAAATAGGCGATTCTAGGCGTTCCATTCTGGTAGCTAAGCAGCGATATTTATGTAAATCAATCAAAAATAGAGACATAAGATGCTGGTTCCCAAGTCGGAGGTGCTTCGGCTGGATTATGAAAAATCACTGGCAACCAACTTGCACAAGGATATTGATTTTCTAATGCCTGCAATCTTCCTCGTGTTTCTCGGACAGAAGCGTATAAAGATTTACCGCTTGAAAATGCCTCCAGAAAATATTTAAAGAACTCGTGTGCTACTACATCGCTTATTGGGTCACGCATGACGATGGTTGTGAGACTTCCTAATTCAGCTAATTGATTGCCTATTCCTAGCCCATCACAGGAATTGAAAATAGCTAATTTTAAACCGCGTTCCATAGCTCTTTCTAGTGCATTTTTTAATTCATTTGCCGTTAAAGTATCTGTTGGATTAAAATAAATTCTACCATTGCTACCATCACTATCACTAGAACTCATACCCCCAAAATACAAAATATCCCAACCTTGTCCATCCCAAAGTCTATCAAAAAGTTGATCGCGACTTGGGTCTACTAAAAATACTGTCTCTGCACTAGGTAAGTGTTTGAGTAAGATTCTATCTACATCTAGATTTATTCCTGTAGATTGACCTAAACAAGCTAAAATTCTGACTTTATTGTTTTTTCTAGACGTTGATTTTTTAATTTTTGTATATCGAGAATATCGAGGCAAACTTAAAGCGATTTCAGCCTTGGGATAATCTTCAAAGAAATCCCAAAGATGCCACGGTAATAGCTGTAATACCTGGTTCTCAGTTTCAATGAACACTCCTACTTCATCAGTTTTTGATAATTGCATGAATAGCGCACGAACACAAGGAAGAAATGATTCAGATCTGAGCCATTTGTTGATGCTATTTTGCAAAATTTCTACTTTCTTATTGAATTCAGAAGGAGATAAATTAGTACGTCTGATTATTTTTATTGCCATTCTATGGTAATTGCCAGTAGAATATGCTGGGTAATATAACTGCCAATCATCATAGGATGAGTAAAGTTCTGGAGCTGGAGGTAAGTTTCCAATTAATTGTTGAACTGGAAACAAATCCTTAGCTTTGAAAATCTTCATTACCACTGGAAAACCGCTTTCAAAATCCCCATCTCCTATGGTCAGTATAACAGTTTTTATTCCTACAACATTGTTTTTTCTAGGCTCTTTTTGAGAAGATGGGTTGATGGGATCTAATACTTCCTGAGCATACTTTGGTTGGCTGTTTTCTGGGGATGCCTTGCTAACTTCAGTAACAGCATCGACTGAATCACTCGGTGCAAACTTCCCTATCTCACGGGCATAAACTAATAGTGGCTCAAATTTAGCCAGAGGTTCGGCAAAAGTTTCTACCAAAGATGCCAGTCGTACTTGCTCTGCCCTATCCTGGCGATAGGCTTGTTTCAGGGTCGCTTTTAGTTCCTGGGCCACCTCACTCGGTCTGGTATAGGCCAAAGCTGTCCACCGCTGCGCCTGAGCAAAATCTCGCACATCTTGGTCATTACTCTGAAGTTGCTGCCGCACATAAACTAATAGAAAATCAGACAACTCATTAATTCGCTGCTGACCAAAATTATCATCCTCTTTCAACCGATTCAACAGCGAATTTCGCACTGCTGTATCCATCTCATAGAGTTCTCGCCCTACCTCATCGCACAAACTCGAAAGTAGCAAATCCGCCACAGCTACCCAAGGAATTCCCAACACAAACCCGTGAATATCCCGCTGGAAATTAGCCCACAACTTATATAACAAATCCGGTGTCAAAGCCAAGGGAAACGCTGCGTGACACGCAAAAGTTAAGTGCGTTTTTCCAAAACGCTTCTCGAAAGCTTCAATTCGTCTGCGGGCTACTTCAGGTTTCATCTCATCCCCCTTTATTCATTCCCAACAAAAACCGAACTCTGATATGAATTACGCATTGTCATGGTGTTGCAAAGGCTTGAGATTCTTCGTTTCACTCAGAATGACAGAATTACGTTATTAGTGCGTAAGTCCTATCTGACTTTTTCCCCG
>NZ_JADEWV010000397.1 GCF_015207455.1 Microcoleus sp. LEGE 07076 | reverse complement strand
GCTCTATAGCCCGTCCAGAAAGGACGGGCTATAGAGCCCATCCCACAATTATGTGTAAATTATTTAATTCACGATCCTTAAAACTTAAAATAGTGTGCAGAATAACTCACTTGTACCTAAAGACAGAGGAAAATATCGCTACCCCAACATAAAGGCTTTGTCTATGCAGCCAATTCGCACATTTAACGTTTCCCCGTCGCTACCGACAATTCTCGAACCCCTACGCAAACTTGCCTACAACTTGCACTGGGACTGGAACGTCGATACCAAAGACCTCTTCCGCCGCCTCGATCGAGACCTCTGGGATTCCAGCAACCAAAACCCGGTGCTGATGCTGGGAACCATATCTCAAGAGCGACTGCAAGAAATGGCAGAAGACGAAGGCTTCATCGCTCAAATGAACCGAGCCGCCCAGCAGTTAGATGACTATCTCAACAACCGCGCCTGGTACCGCAAACAGCGCGGCACAGAGCTGCAAGAATGCTACGCTTACTTTTCGATGGAATTCGGCTTAGTCAAAGCCCTGCCCATCTATTCCGGCGGTTTGGGCGTGCTCGCAGGCGACCACCTAAAATCAGCTAGCGATTTGGGCCTGCCCCTAGTTGGTGTGGGCTTGCTCTATCAAGAAGGCTATTTTTCGCAGTATCTCAACGCCGACGGCTGGCAGCAAGAACGCTATCCGCTCAACGATTTCTACAATATGCCGCTGCACCTAGAACGCAATCCCGACGGTTCGGAAGTGCGGATTGAGGTGGACTATCCCGGCCGCAAGGTGTACGCTCGGATTTGGCGGGTACAAGTGGGAACGGTTCCTTTGTACTTGATGGATACAAATATTGAACCTAACAGCCGCTACGACCAAGATATTACCGACCAACTCTACGGCGGTGACAAAACTCTGCGGATGCACCAAGAAATCATGCTGGGCATCGGCGGCGTGAAAATGCTCAAGGCATTGGGGCTGACAGTTACGGCTTATCACATGAATGAAGGCCACGCGGCTTTTATGGCCCTGGAACGCATTCGGATGCTGATGGAAGAATATCACCTGAGTTTTGTGGAAGCGGAACAGGTGGTGGTTTCGAGCAGTATGTTTACGACTCACACGCCGGTGCCTGCTGGGTTTGACTTGTTTGAGCCGGATATGGTGATGCACTATCTCGGTCAGTATCCCAAGATGTTTGGCTTGTCGCAAGAGGAGTTTCTGGGATTGGGCCGGGAGAATACTGGCGATTTGTCCGCACCTCTGAATATGGCAATTTTGGCGATTAAAATGTCGAGTTTTGTCAACGGGGTGGCGGCTTTGCACGGTGTGGTGTCGCGCCCGATGTTTCAGGGGTTGTGGCCGGGTTTGCCGCAGGAAGAAGTGCCGATTACTTCGATTACCAACGGGGTTCACGCTCGCAGTTGTGTGGCGAAGTCTACTCAGGAGTTGTACGATCGATACCTTGGCCCAGAGTGGGAAATGATTCGCAAGGACGATCGCCTCTGGGACAGGATTTCGTCGATTCCTGATGAGGAACTGTGGCGCAATCACGAACGCTGTCGATCGGAATTGGTGGTGTTTGCGCGGGAGTGGCTGCAAAAGACTTTGCGCGAGCGCGGTGCGGCTCAAACGGAAATCGAACCCGCGCGCGAGGCTCTCGATCCGAAGGTGCTGACGATCGGGTTTGCGCGCCGTTTTGCTACCTACAAACGGGCGACGCTGTTTTTGCGCGATGTCGATCGAATTATGCGGATCATGCGGGATCAACATCGCCCCGTGCAGTTTGTGATTGCTGGGAAGGCTCACCCGATGGATATTCCGGGTAAGGAATTGATTCGGGATATCGTTCACTTCATCCGCGAACACGACACGATGAGCTCGATGGTGTTTTTGCCGAACTACGACATTAACGTCGCTCGGATGATGGTGGCGGGCTGCGATGTGTGGCTGAATACCCCGCGCCGCCCCCGCGAGGCTTCGGGTACTTCGGGGATGAAGGCTTCGATGAATGGTTTGCCAAATCTCAGCATTCTTGATGGTTGGTGGGATGAGGCTGATTATGTTCGTACCGGTTGGCCGATCGGACATGGGGAGTTTTACGAAGATACTCAGTATCAGGATGATGTCGAGGCGAATGCTTTGTACGACTTGATGGAAAAAGAAGTTGTACCGCTGTTTTACAACCGGGATGCTGATGGAATTCCTCGCGGTTGGACGGCGAAAATGAAGGATTCAATTCGCTTGAACTGTCCTTTCTTCAATACTGCTCGGATGGTGAAGGATTACGCGCGGCGGGCTTATTTCCCCGTGAGCGATCGCTTCCACACTATGACCAACGACGGGTGCGCTCCTGCTAAGGAGTTGTCTCACTGGAAGAAGCACGTTCGGGCGAAGTGGTACGACATTAAGATTGAGTCGGTTGATATTTCCCAGGATAAGGAAGTTAAGGTCAATCAGTCGATCGCTGTTAAATCTCGCATTAATCTGATGGGATTAACGCCTGCGGATGTGCAAGTGGAACTTTATCAAGGTTCCGTTGATGCTAACGGCGATATTGTCGGCGGCGTGTCGGTGGTAATGGAGTATTTGGGTGAAGATTCTCACAATACTAGCCTTTATAAGGCCGACATTACTTATACTTCTAGCGGTTTGCAAGGTTTGTCGTTGCGCGTTTTGCCCAAGCACGATCATCTCAGCAGTCCTTATGAAGCTGGCGTCATTCTTTGGGCACATTAGTTAGTTGACTGTTGACTG
>NZ_JADEWV010000396.1 GCF_015207455.1 Microcoleus sp. LEGE 07076 | reverse complement strand
GGCAAATGTTGAGCCACCTTTAAACGGCAACGATTTGAAGGCTTTGGGTTACAAGCCCGGGCCTGGGTTTAAACGGATGTTGGATGATTTGTTGGCGGCTTCGCTGGACGGTCATTTGGGCGATCGGGCCACTGCCATCTCTTTTTTAGCACAGCGTTATCCTCAATCTTAGCAGCTTAGGATCGCGAATTGAATAATTTACACATATTTGTGGGACGGGCTCTCCCGCCCATCCCACAATAACAATAAAGATTGTAAGTTATTTAATTATCATTCCTTACTACGGTGCATCAGCCGCGCGTTATTTTATTTATAATTTATGGACTCATTGCTGGCGCGCCATACTGAATTTTTACGATCGGTTAAATCCGTTAAATCTCCCACACTGCGAGCAAGCCGAACTTTTTTTTTCAGGGAGCATCTCATCAGAGTAAAAACACTTCTTTCGACTCCTTCTTTCTTCCTCTTTCCTCCTGCCCCACAGCATCGGGCTTCGGGCCTCCTGTCTCCAATTTCTAGCTTGGCTGCTTTCATTGAGATGCTCCCTTTTTTAACAACGCGATCGCCAATTATTGAAATTTCGAGAATTTACGTGAAAAAACAGCGTCCTCCTGGTTTAATCGCAATTGTCACTTACAAAGCTTTTGTCGCTTCCCTCTTGACAGTAACTTCGATAGCTTTGCTTTTCGCGCTCAAAAACCATCAAAATTTGCAGAATTTTTCGGAATCTTATTTGTTAGAAACCAAACTGAAACTTGTTGAAATGTTACTTGATAAAGTTCTCCTTGTCAAGCCTGAAACTTTACTGTTTAGCGGACTAGCGACCGGATTTTATGCAGGTTTGACGGCTATAGAAGCTGTTGGTTTGTGGTACGAAAAAGGTTGGGCAACCATGTTAGTTTTAGTTTTGGTAGGAATCAGTATTCCGCCAGAAATATATGAGTTATTTCAGGGTTTCACTCTACTTAAGTTAGCGGTATTTATTGCAAATTTAGCCGTGCTGTGGTATTTGCTGCACCATTTGCCGAAGCACGGTAAAGCAGATTAAATTTGAGTTGATTTAGAGGAAACTCACTTGATTCGATCGGTGTCAGCATCTTCAATTGACTCTTAACAAGCATCAAAATTACCAGTTTTTTTATTTCCCCAATATCAAGATTGCCTTGCGCGCGAGTGCGTACTATATCAAAAAAATGCTTTTTAGTCAACTAAAAATTCAAATGTTTACATAAATCTGCTAATTGTAAAGAATTTTTAAAGCAAAAAGGGGTTGTACCCCCCATGAGTTATACTCAAAGATATAGATGCACCCTGATGGCTTTCCCGTTCCACAAGAGCGGGATTTTTATTGGCAAAATATAATATGGCGTTTCTCATGAACGTGAGGTGGTATTGTTCGATCGACCAAACAGGGTACTGAAAGCTTGTGCCTGCTTCGCAATGCTTGAGAACCGCTATAAATTGAAAATCCTAAATGCGAAAATTGACTGACTCAGGAATGCCAAGATGATATGGCAGAGCTAGAGTCAAAAGTATCGGGCATATCGGTTCGATCGGCCTAAACTCTGCTTTCATAACCCAAAAGCGGTAGCATAGTTTGGGAAACGGCATCAACCAAAGATGAATTTAGCGCCAGCAACAGTCCTGCAACACGGCAAATACAGAGTTAATGGAACTTTAGGCATAGGAGGGTTCGGCATCACTTACCGAGCTATCCAAACCCATTTAAACCAAACCGTCGTACTCAAAACCCTCAACGAAAGTCTGCGCCAACACCCAGCATCTGCCCAGTTTCAGCAGCAGTTTATTGCCGAAGCCCGACGCCTGTCGCGGTGTGAGCATTCCAACATCGTCAGGGTGATCGACTTGTTTGAAGAAGCCGGACAGTCTTTTATCGCGATGGACTACATTCCCGGCCAAACTCTCGCCCAAATAGTCGCAGCCGGTCAACCGCTGTCAGAAGCCCAAGCGCTGCACTACATTCGGCAAATAGCCTCAGCCGTAAGTACAGTTCACGATAGCGGATTGCTGCACGGAGACATCAAGCCAGAAAATGCGATCCGGCGGGCCGATTCTGAGGTTGTAATGTTAATAGATTTCGGGATTGCCCGCGACTTTACTGCCGGCACCGAACACAGCCAGATTAACTCGCTTTCGCCGGGGTACGCGCCGATCGAACAATACCTCTGTGACGGTAAATGTACACCTGCCACAGACATCTACGCGATCGCCGCCACCCTTTACTACTTGCTATGTGGCGTGCCGCCCGTAGCAGCACCCCTGCGCGATCGTATTCCCCTAACTTCTTTGCGGCAATTTCAGCCCAACCTCAGCCCCAGCACCGAGCGAGCAATCCTTCAGGGACTCGAAACTGAGCCCCAAAAGCGCCCCCAGACAGTAGAAAATTGGCTTACCATGCTGCAAGACACAGAGCAAGTACCGACGACCGAAAAAAAAAGCAAGCAAAGTCTGCGATTGCCCGCACCTCCCCCGCCTCCTTTGACTTTGCTGGCCTTTGTCGTAACGGCTGCAATTGCAGGCTGGATGGGTTTTGACCTAGCATGGCGCTATAAAAGCACCAGTGTCAGCAGCAACCGCTCCACAACTCAATCCTTCCCATCTCTGGCAGATTTGCTCAAATCCCGCGATTTGTCAGGCCCGATGTTCGGGCGGCCTTCTGTAGAAAGCAGCCCTCTCTACCCGATCGAACTTAACAAGCGCCCCAAACCCACTCCAGACAGCAGCGATATTCCTGAACCGATCGATCCCTCAGC
>NZ_JADEWV010000395.1 GCF_015207455.1 Microcoleus sp. LEGE 07076 | reverse complement strand
TCCCAATTCCCTATGACAGCCCCCTCAGACTTGGAGACATCCGAACAAAATTTCGACAACAACCTCGAACCCAGCATTGCACCAATCGCCGACGGTGCGATGCGTAGCCGCAACCTCGAAAACGAATTTCTCGACGAACTCCCCGACGAAATTGAGATGTCTTTGTTCGAGCATTTAGAAGAATTGCGACTGCGAATTTTCTACTCGGTAATTGCAGTAGTAATCGCTATAATCGGCTGCTTTTTATATGTCAGACCGATCGTGAAACTGCTAGAAGTACCCGCAGGAGCAGTAAAATTTTTGCAACTAGCTCCCGGAGAGTATTTCTTTGTCTCCATCAAGGTAGCGGGATACAGCGGTTTGCTAATCGCCACTCCGTTTATTTTTTACCAAATAGCCTTATTTGTTCTCCCCGGCTTAACTCGCAAAGAACGCGGGTTGCTCGGCCCGGTTTTCTTCGGTTCTAGTTTCTTATTTTTGGGCGGGTTAGTATTTGCTTACATTGCTCTGATTCCGGCAGCACTCAACTTCTTTGTCACCTACGGAGCCGATGTGGTAGAGCAGTTGTGGTCGATCGACAAATACTTTGAATTTGTTTTATTATTAATGTTCAGCACTGGCTTAGCATTTCAAATCCCCATCGTCCAAGTCTTGCTCGGTGTTTTAGGCATAGTTTCTTCCAAGCAAATGCTCTCCGGCTGGCGCTATGTAGTTTTGGGAGCGGCTGTTTTGGGAGCGGTTTTAACGCCTTCTACTGACCCTTTGACTCAAAGTCTTTTGGGAGGTGCGGTGCTCGGTTTGTATTTTGGCGGCATTGGTTTGGTGAAGCTTTTAGGGCGATGAAAACTCGAAACTTTGTAGTTTTTGAGCTTTAGGGCAGGTGTTACCAAAAATATTTATCGATGCGTTCAGAAACTCTAAACGAGGCTGCCGTTTTATTCCTAATCTGAAGAGCGAGTTTTACAGGAGTTGCAGGATTGGGCTGATTTGAGGGGATTGTCAAGACACGCTCTGGTATGAAAATTTCAAGATGTTAAAACCCCGACTTCTTAGAGAAGTCGGGGCTGTGGGTCTTCTGTTTTTTTAGATTAATCTGCCCGCTTGCTCAACCGCTTGTAAACCGTAGCCAAAGCATTGCTATCTCCCACATTTCCCGGAAACAAAACCACGGGTAAATTGGGAAATAGAGGATGGTCTGGCTCTGTTTTTACCACGGAACAACCTGCGATAATCTGACCGATTTGCCTGACACTTTTGAGCGACAAACCCGTACTCAAAACATCGTTGGAAGTAATGCCGCCCTTGCTAATTAAAAACCCGATATCTGCAGGCAGTCCCCGCACGACATCCATCAACAAGTCAGAGACAGCAGCTCCAAATTTTAACCGGATTTCGGTATTTGCAAATTGCAGTTCCTGGCGGCTGGTATAAATTACGGGTGTTTTGCCCTCGGCGTGAGCAGTGCTGACTTTTTCGAGAATTTCATTGAGGATTTGGGTGCGATATTCTGGCGAATCTTCTAGCAAGTGAGATACATCTATTTCAATGCTAACTGTATTGGGTTCTTCTAGCAATCGTTTTAATTGACCTGTAGTTTTTTTAACGTGGGAACCAACTATTACTGCACCCGGTTTGCCCTGTCTGACGTATTTTGCCATTTCGTCGGCTGCTATTGGCTGGTTGCCGATGTCAGCTAAGGATGTTAAGATACTGGCACCGCTGCGGAATAAAAACTTTTTGCCTTGACTGACTGCATCGAGAATGTGTTTGGCAAATGTGTCTAAATCGCGTTGGCTTTCGCCGTCAACAACTGCACATTGGTTGTCTTTCATGTCCATCAGTCGATCTAAACTTCCGTAGCGGATATCTGCGAGTAAAATGCGATCGACTGCATCTGCCGAAATTCGACCTTGGGTTTTTTCTTCTACGTAGTCTGGCAGGTAACTGTGACTGTAGCCGAAAACTGAATCTTTGGCAAATTCGGTTTGGTGAACGGGCGTTGCGACGCTGTTAACCATGAGGTAGTGGACGCTGTTGCGGGTAATTCTGCCTCCTTCAAAAAAGGCGGGAATTAGAAAATGGGCATCGAAGGGGCCGAGTTCTGCGGCGATCGCGTCGGTTTCGATCGGATAGTGACCGCGCAGGGTAGAATCGGAACGGCTAACGATTAGGAAGTCTTCGATTTCTTCGGCTGCGATCGCCTTTTTGAGATTTTGGCACACTTCGCGGGTAACGGAGGCTGCTTTTTCGGGAGTTAGCGATCGAGTATTTGTGAGTATAAAAAAAATCGGGGACTTATCTCGCAGTCCCAAACGCAGGGTTTCTTCGTCCCAACGTGTCAGCAGCAAGCAACTGTGGACTGTTTGAGAACCTGTCGGATCGTCGTCGAGAACTATAATTTTGGGTTTGGTAGAAGACATATTGACCTGGTTGTTAACGTCACCTTTCTAACATATCCTCACCTGTTACCTAACAGGAAAAAATTTACAATTCTAGCAGAAGTCCCATCGAAGTCGGAAGCAGGAAGAAGGGAAAAGCAGTAATAGTCATGGTTTCAGCGATTAACAATGTCCTCTACTTCGGTCGCGGCTGTTATCTGATATTTCTTAACAATTCTCATAACTCATAAATTTTAAAATGTGTTTTAGTTTTTGGAGTTTAGACTAAGCACAAATTTACTCAGCGTTAGCTGAGTAGAAATTATGGTGAATTTAGAGAGAGCTGACCAGGTTAACTAATGGATTTTGACGAGTTTTGGAACCTACCTTTACCCTTTTT
>NZ_JADEWV010000068.1 GCF_015207455.1 Microcoleus sp. LEGE 07076 | reverse complement strand
AATTGGTTGAGGGGATTGTTGAGAATTGGGATCTGGCAAAAAAGAGCCAAACAATATTTTCCAGATACTGTGAAGACTATTACTAATTGGTTTGACGAGATAATTGCTTACTTTGATAATAGGACAAAAAGTGGTCTTGTTGAAGGTATTAACAACAAACTTAAGTTAATAAAACGTTCTGCCTATGGCTTTATAAATTTTGAAAACTACAAAAATAGATGTTTGCTGTCCTGGGCATTTTAAGTGTTAGTTTAGCATACCAAGTAAGGAAGAACCAGTTACTCTCGCGCGCTTGCCGGAAACGATCGCACATCCGGGCCATAAAAGTTTCGCCATCAATCGGTGGAGTATGTTCGGACACAGCAACAGCAGCATCTATCTTCACTCGTACAGAGTTGATCGATTCGCGATCGGCGCGATCGCACTCATCTAACAATCGCAAAGCAACTTCCAGCACTTCTTCAGCAGAAACATAAGCTCGGTCTTTGACTTTCTACGGTACATCCGCCGATCGACAACGATCGCCTTTGAAAACAGAAAGTTGGTTTCAGCCAGCGAAAATTACAGGTTAATTATCGCGATCGCGCTTACAATGAAATCAACAACCCAACCTCCAAGCTGGTTTTCAATTTCTCTGTATTTTTTGCAGAATCTGCTCTTGGCGCCTAGCAGCAACTTTTGGCCAAGTGAACTCCAAAGCTCGATCGCGGGCGGCAGCTCCCATCTTAGCCCGCAAATCAGGAGAACTAGATAATTTTCGCAGTCCCTCCACCCACGCGTCAGTATCATAGGGCGACAGAACTATCCCGTCAATGCCATCACGCACAATACCGCCTCCTCCCATCGGCGAAGCTAGAATCGGCAAACCATGACCCATTGCTTCATAGATGACGAGTGGGCTACCTTCCTCAAGACTGGGAAAAGCAAAAAAGTCAGCTTGGCGATACGCGGAACTGTAGTCCACAGCATAATCAAAGTGAACTACATCAGAACGTTTTAGCAAATCGCCGCAAGTTTCAGCAATCGCAGGCTCCATTGAGCCAAAAATTGTCAGCGTTCCCTTAATCCCGGCTAGCTCCCAAGCCCGCAACAGCAGATGAACTCCTTTGCGGACGCAGGCAAAACCCAAGAAAAGGACGTTAACTTCATCCTGGGGCGGTTTGTGGGATTGATAATTGGGGAAATTATGAGGCGACCAACCTTCTGTCGTTAGAAGCAGTTTCTCTTCAGGAACTCCGGCCTCTTGAAACGATTTTGCTACTATCGGACTAGGACAAAACAGAAAATCAACTACCTTGAGTTTTTCCTTTTCATCCTGAATACTTTTTGGAGTAATTGTGTGTTGAGGCTCCAATCCTAAGCGAGAGCAAGCATCGTCAAGAATTCTTTTAGATTCGCTTTGATAACTATTAACTCGCTCAATAAAAATCGGCTTGCTATGCTTGTGAACGTTCTTTACAATATCAACTGAGAGACCCGGCCATAAGTAGGCCACATCAAAATCTTTGATATCTTTGAGAAAACGCTTCTCTGTCTTGATTTTGGGAACACTAGGGCTGAGGTAATATAGTTTTTTCAGAAATGACGGAATTGCTTCAACTACATTGGGGGCACGACATTCGCGATCGCAACTCGGGACAACCATCCGAGCTTTCAGCTCAGGGCCTTGCCATTCTTTGCACACTGAAAAAAATACGCCGCTGATTCCTCGGTTAGTGGAATGTATTGGGAATAAGGCACTCAATCTTAGCATAATATTAAGCTTCTATTTCTATCGAATTTTCTTAACAGGGTCAGGGTAATTAAGTAAATCAACCTAATTAAACGTCAAACGCGATATCCATGTCTTATCCTCGATTTATTCACATACTGCGAGGGTATAGTATTCTATTTTTTTAGGTTGATTTACTTACTAATTACCAATTTCCAAAAAACCTAATCATTTCGAGGCAACCTGATTTGAGATCGGGAGTCAAGCATCAGGAATAGGATGCTTAACTCTTAAGGGTAGACGCAATCATCATGTTTCAGGACTTTAGCCGATTGTAGGGTGCGTCAGACTTGGGTTATGGATTGATAAATAAGGGTTTACCTCTGACGCACCCTACTAATAATGACAAACTATTTCATAATTTTAGGCCGCGGTTGCTAAAACAGGATTTTTAGCTTTGCCGATCGCCAAACACTTTTTCACACCAGCAATTACCTCTTCCACATCTGCATCTGTTAATTTTGCCGAAATCGGCAAGCTAACTGTATGCCGCCCAATGTAGCCAGCATTCGGATAGTCTTCGGTGTGCCATCCAAACATTTTTTGATACACAGGATGTTCCGGCATACTCATGTAATGTACGCCGACACCGATATTTTCAGCATTGATAGCGTTGAGAAACTCGTCGCGGCTGACTTTAGTTTTGGCTTCATCTACCAGAATGGTGTACAGGTGATAAGCATGAATCGTATTCGGTTCCGGGTTTGCTGGCAAAGTAATTGGCAAATCCGCAAATGCTTCGTTGTAGCGCTGCCAAATCTGCTCCCGCCGCTGCCAATAAGGCGTGACTCGTTTCAATTGATGAATGCCGATCGCAGCTTGCAGATCCATCATATTGTATTTAAAACCTACCTCCACAACTTCGTAGTGCTTGTAACCCGAGTCGCTGAAGCGCTTCCAAGCATCTTTGCTCATACCGTGCAGCGCTAAAATATTGAGCCTGTCATTATCTTCTTGACTCTTGACCAGAATCATTCCTCCTTCGCCCGTGGTGATGTTTTTAGTGACATAAAAGCTGAAACATCCGAAGTCTCCAAAAGTGCCTGCTTTCTGCCCCTTGTACTCTGTTTCGATCGCGTGAGCGCAATCTTCAATTAACTTCAAGTTGTGGCGGCGAGCAATATCGCAAAGCGCATCCATATCGCAGGGACGACCCGCGAAGTGAACCGGCAAAATTGCCTTAGTTTTTGAAGTTATTTTAGCTTCGACTTGAGCCGGATCGATATTCATTGTCACCGGATCTACATCCGCCAGTACCGGTGTTGCCCCTGCGTGGACGATCGCATTAACTGTAGCGCAAAAAGTCATCGGAGTAGTAATAACTTCATCCCCCGGTTCTAACGAAGAACCGAGGACGCTCAAGTGCAGTCCCGCCGTACAGGAATTGACGGCAACCGCGTACTCTGAACCCTTGTAAGCCTTAAATTCGTCTTGAAAAAGCCTGACTTTCGGGCCAGTACCCAACCAACCTGTTTTCATGGTTGCCACCACTTCTTGAATTTCAGCATCCTCGATCGCCGGAGCGCCAAAAACCAAGAAACGGTCTTTAGAACGAATAGGATTGTTGTTCATGTTGCTAGTTTTAGCCAGTATATAAAGTAAAAGCTGTAAAAGGAGTAAAAGGAGTAAAAGTGTAGTACCCTGAAAAGTGCGATTGAATTGAATTTGGATTTGAGGTGCTGTTAATTAATGCAGTCTCTCACCTTTTTTTAACTTGTTTGAGTCAAGAGTTTTGACGAAGGCATTGCACCATCGCATTTTTGAGCGAACGAGCTTACTAAAGACGGGCTGTTTTTACGAAATCGCCTGACTCTGACGCAGTGTTTCTCTATCTTAGTGTACAGAATCTGCACTGTCCACCCCGATGCTATTTCAGTTTATGGGCGATACACAAGCTCTTGCCCGCATTTCTGGGTTCAAATACTTTTTTTTAAAATTGTTACTGCATCTAAAGTTTTGGTAAACTGTCGAACACCTATCCCGCGATATATTTTATAGATAATATTTTGCACGACTTTAAATAAGCTGTAGGGGTCCTTTCGCCCGACGCCTTAAAGCTTGCAGACAAGTTCAATAAACCCGCCCTCCCCACGAAAAATTTCCTGATTGAAAGGCGTTCAATATCTCAGTTACAGCCAAGTTATAGGATTTGTGATTTGAAATTTGATAATGAGTGATTCCCGTCACATTTGGCTCTTGTCTACCGCTGGATTCTTTTTTTATATTGGTGTAACAAGCCGGAAAGTTTTGCACAATAAAAATATAACTGCGGTGTAATTTATGCGGTTCAGAAACATTCTGCCAGAACTCGCACAAATCAACCCTCCTTAACCAAATGCACTACAATCTCGGCAATCGCATCTTGTTCAAAATGTCTTGCAGCCGTTCTGAAACCCCGCCAAATTGTTCCGACAAAGCGACAAGTTTACCGTAAGCCTCAACTAAACGCTCGCCCTCAACATAAACTTCTGGAGCCGGATAATTCTTCACCGCTTCCAGCATCGTAATTTCGTTATCATTAGTTGCAGACAGCACCAAAGCCGAGATCAAAGCTTCTCGATTTGCCTTCCCAGAAGGAGTGCGAATTACCTGACCCACTTCATCGAGAATGATTTCCCCAATCTTACTGTTGAGCGTCCCATCCAAAAACCTTTGACTGACTTTCACCGGTCTCGTCAGACTGCGGCGAACCGCTTCCGGGTCTTTTTTTGCCTTTCCCAGCAGCATTTCTAACCCGGGTGACATTTTCCCTGTTTCGGCAAAAATTTCTAATTCGCTGACTGGTAAAGTCATTCGGAGCGCGCTGTATTTGAGGACTACTTTTTCCGCCGCCGTCGCCGCACTGCTGTAAAACAGAATTCCGGCACCTGCGAATAAAAATAGCGTCCACCGCACTTGGAAAAATGACTGGCTCATAGTAAAATCTCCCAACATTTTTTTTCTAATTAGACTTTGACGGATGACGATCGGCGTTTGGATCGGGGGCTACCGAGTTGCATTATTTTTGGGAACTGGTATTGCGTATATCGAACGCTTGGTTAAAAACTCTGTTGAGCGCGCTTTTACTGGCTCAGTTGTGCTTGTGGCGCACCCTATTGATTGTATCTCCCAATCTCCCGCTCCTAGCAAGATAGCCAGCGCCAGCTTTCGGATTAATGAAGGCTGGCGCTGGGCTGAAATTTATTTTATATATTTAGGGTCTTTATGGAAGCTGACCCCAATTGAACGAAGTAAAAGCGGCGTATGATTAGGGTCTTTAAATTTGCTGACCCCAATTGAACCGACTCCTTAATCATGACAGGGATCGATCGCAAACCAGGCTTTCGTAATAATTTCTTTATAATTATCACTTTTCTTTGCCTCAACTATACTTTTATATCGATTTGTCAACTTTTGTTACTTGGACTTCGGGGATCGGCTCTCGGCGCGCTGCTCGAGGCGAAACAAAAACACCATCAGAGCCACGACTCCGACTTGGAGGGCAAAATTTGGCAAAGCAGAGCCTATTTCCCGACCCGAGGCAATTTTAGCGAGGAAAACCACGCCGCCGATCAAGCCGGAAGCGCCGCAAGCTACGTAAATAAACTGTCGCAGAGGCCGGTAGGGAGCGGCCATTTCTGCGGTTAAACGCTCGTATTGTTGGCGGCTGAGGTTGCGGGGGTTTTTGGGGGTGGTGCGATCGTCCGAATTGGGAACTGGCATAGATTTAAGAAATAAGTAAATTAGGATTGGACAAAAAAACCAGGTGTCTACCAAAAATGGTCTGGCTGAGGCGGCAAATACTGCCGAAAAACAGGTTCTTGTGTAGTAGACATCTCCTAAAAAGCAGGTTTTGAACAGACCCGATGCCTGTTGCACAATAATTATTGGAGAAGTCTAGTGTGTACGCAAGTCCCACGAATATTAGGCTACAACAAATATGTCACAACTGCCGCCATAAATCACCGCTGAAGAAAAAGCACAACTGTTTGCAAACAGCCGACAAAAACACCCAAAATCCCTCCTAAATTTACAATTCCCTGCAACTCGCTTTTGACAATTCCCTGAATTGCTAACTCCAACTCTTCAGGAGAAGTACCTTTTACTCGATCGACAATCACCTGGTCGATATTTAAAATCGGGATAGCCTGAGCTACAATATTTTCTAAATCCCGCTCTAGATAGCGGTCTAAAACCAAAGCCAGTTCTTTGCTGACAATTTCCAGGGAAGCGCTCATCACCGCAGAAGTTTGCAATCGATTGAGAATCAACCGCGAAATATTTTCCCAGTCAACAGATTTGCTCAACCCGTCAAGTACCTCCGTACCCCGCTGTTGAACGTAGGTGCGAACGCTGTCGCGCATAGTTTTTCGCAACTGTCTCACCGTCGAAACGGGTAAGTTTTGCATCGACAAATTTTGCAGCCATTCCTGAAGCCGTCCGCGAATTCCCAAAGAAACCGTTAACTCTGCTAACCGCTTATTTGTTGCTTCTCTGTCGTCTAGACAAAAAGTCCGCAGCCGAGTTAAAGTGTTCCGCAAACCAAATAAATTTGCGACAACCCAATAAGTGCCGCTGGTTTTTTCTCGAAACCCTTCATCGATAATCGAAATATTGCGATCGGTCAAAAAGTCAATCAAAGCCTGCCGCAGCACTTCCGGCGGTATTACCACCTGCAACAGCCAATCAGACAACTGACCTGCTTGAGCTTCTGTTAGCTGAATTTCCAGCAAAACTTGGTCAAAAATTTGATTTAGCTGAGCTTCTAAAAAATCTTCCCGGCGCGCCAAAACTTTGAGAATTCGCGGCACTGATTCCCCCAGCAAATCTCGCAGAATATTAGCGAGAATTTTAGCTGTTTTTTGCTCCGCGTCTGCTTTTACCTGATCGAGTGCCAACTGCAACAGCCAGAGAATTATCGACTGTATCCGCTCGATTTGCAGGAGGCGGCGCGCCAAATTTTGCAATTCTTGCGGTGTCAGCAGCGAACCCATAATTGTGTCGGAAATGCGCTTTGCCAAACGCTCTTGGTTGCGGGGAATCAAGCCGGGAGTGAAAGGCAACTGCCGCCCTTTGATGTAAATAGCTCGATAGGGACGGAACAGCATTTTGATAGCTATATCGTTAGTGAAATAGCCAATAATTCCTCCCACTACAGGTGGGGCAAACAACAGCCAAATGTTAGACGGATTCATCAATAATTGGGAATTTGGAATTAGTCAGTAGTCAGTAGTCAGTAGTCAGCAGTTATTAGTTATTAGTCAACAGTCAAGAGTCAGCAGTCAACAGTCAACAGTCAACTGACTAATACCAATACTCCCATCATAGCTCCAGCAATGGGATAGTGGGTGGCTGTGGTAAATCCGGCTTGGCGGGCGATCGCGACTTGCTGCTGGCCGATCGGGAATTTTTCTAAACTAGGATTAATGTAGGCATATTCTTGAGTCATGCCAAATTGCTGAGCGATCGGCACTACGAGAGTGTTTAGATAAAACTGCTGAAAGCTGTGCATTAGCGAATTGCTGGGGCGGTGGAAGTCGAGAATAGCTGCTGTTGCACCGGGTTTGAGTACGCGGTGCAATTGTTGAAGACTGCGGGGGATGTCCGTCACGTTGCGGAGGCCGTAGCCCATTGTGGCGCAGTCGAAGTAATTGTCGGGAAAAGGCAAGTCTAGGGCATCAGCTTCTACCCAAGAAATGGGACTAGAAGGGGTGAGAAAAGGTCGATCGCGCCTTGCCGCCACAGCCAACTGTTCGGCAGAAAAATCTACTCCAAATACGCAACCTGTCGGCCCTGCTTTTTTGGCTAGCAGCAAAGCTAAATCCCCGCTACCGCAGCACAAGTCTAAACAAGTATTTCCCGGGCCCGCGCTGCTCCATTTCACCGCCATTTGCTTCCAAATCCGGTGTTGTCCCAAGCTCAACCAGTCGTTCATTTGGTTGTAAACTGGTGCAATTCGATTAAATATAGTTTTAATTTGTTGGGCGTTATTAGTCATTTGTTATTTGTTATTTGTTATTTGTTATTTGTTATTGGGAATGGGTAATGGGTAATGGGTAATGGGGAATTGGGGAATTGGGAATTTTAATTGGGGAATTGGTAGCAACTAACCAATGACCGATGACTAATAACCAATAACCAATAACCAATAACCAATGACCAATGACCAATGACCAATGACTAATGACCAATGACTAACCGCCTTGAAAACTCGTCAGTACCAAAGCAACTTCTTGAGCGGCGAGGTGAACTGTTGTGAGTTCGTCTGGACGCAGGGTACAAGGTTTCTTCCACTGGATGGACATCAGGGCGATCGATCGACCTTTGTGAATCACCGGCACGCTCAAGTGAGCTTGAATGCCAGATTTTTGATAGTGTGGCAGACTGGCTAGGGCTGTGTCGCTAGCAATATTTACAGCACCCTGCATAGTTTGAGAGGAGATTGCCTCTCGAACCAGAGGGTCATCTGCCAGCCAATTTTCCACAGTTTGCCCGCTGGTGTGAATGCCTTGGACTGGTATCAAAACACTTTCTTCCACCAGTTGCAAAATGCAAGCGTCCGCCAAAAAATTATCGCTAACAGCAGTAGCCATTGGCACTAAACTAAGTTCCAAACTCGGATAATCCACAGCCACCTGCATGATCGTTGCTAGCAGTTGTATTTGAGTTTGGGCGCGGTGCAATTCCTCAGTCCGCTGTTTGAGAACTTCATAAGTTTCGGCAGCTTTTTGCACCACCATTTTCAATTCGTTCGGGTCCCAAGGCTTGGTGATATACTTGTAAACCTGTCCCGAATTAATCGCATCCACCAAGTCTTCAATGTCCGTAAAACCCGTCAAGATAATTCTGACGGTATTCGGAAACTGTGGCACGGTCTTGCTGAGAAATTCAGTTCCCTTCATTTCTGGCATCCGCTGGTCGGAAATGATGACGGCTACCTCGCCCTCGATGCTGAGGACTTCCAAGGCGCGAATCCCGCTCTCGGCTTTGAGCACGTTAAAGTCTCGTCGGAAAGTGCGGTAGAGTAAATCCAGATTGTCTGGTTCGTCGTCTACTACCAGCATTTTTGGTTTTTTCGGTCGGTTTAGGCTCATGAGCTGGCGTTTAATGTGATCTAGCTCTGGAAAGGCATTATCCATAACAATACGATAAACTCCCCTTGATAAATTTAGGCGAGCAACTATTCTGTAACAATAGTCTCGTGACTCACTGATTGTCGATGCGATCGCGGTACGCCGCGACAGGCTGCTTGCTGGTATCCAATCACACATAACTTAGCGCTGGTTTTTGATTGAATTATGACTGATACACCTCAAGATTCCTCCCCTGATGCCTCTGCACCCTCCACTAATGCTGTGGATGTCGAAAAGTTAATTCGATCGCTCCGCCGCAAGGAAGGCACTTGGGTAGAGTGGGGACAAGCCTGCACAGCGCTGATGCAATCCGGCTGGAACTCTCAAAAGATTTTTGAAGCAACTGGTTTTGAACCAATTCAGCAAAATCAGGTCAGCGTCGCAGCCCAAGTTTACAGCAGCATGGTCAGCGCTGGCGCTTCCGAAGAAGTTCGATCGCACTTCCTGCGAAAAGGAAGTGACATTTTATACGAATTTCGGATCCTTTCTCAAACAGAGCGGGCGGGAGCGGCAGCTTTGATCCTAGCCCACAATTTGGACGTTGACGATGCTCGTCAAGTCGCTAAAGCGATCAAGGAGTTTTCGCACTTCGGGAGTCTCCCGCAAGGCTTTACAGACACTCCAGGGGATGCTGTAGCTTACCAGTGCTGGCAGTTGGCGAGACAGAAAAGCGATTTGCAAGAGCGATCGCGCCTAATTGCTCGCGGTTTAAAATTAGCTAGCAGCCAAACAGCTAGGGCACAAATCGAGCAGTTGCTCGTCGATTTTACCGTAGTTCCGAGGAAGGCAGCGCCGCGCTTGCCCATCTACCGCCTCGATTCTGAGGAACAACTGCCCCGGATTGTCCCGGTGGTGGGCAAATTCCCGCTGTCTGCGTCAGATTTGCTGGCAGTGCCTTTGCCGGAGGAAATCGAGCCGTTCCGAATGGTAAAATTTTCCGGAGCCGGAGCTTGGGTGGCAATTCCCGGATGGCAGGTAATTTTGAACGCCGAAGATCCGGTGGCGGTTTTGGAAATGAGCGATCGATTGCCCGTACCGCTGCAAGGCAAAGTTGAAGAAGTTTTGATTATTGCCGATCGCGCCCAAAGACAGTGGGATGCTGAGAGTTATTTCCTCGCCGATAACGGGGGAAATTTAGAATTGTACTGGTTTGAAACAGCCCCGGAACTTTCGATTTTGGGGCGAGTTGTGCTGGTGATGCGGCCGAAAAAGATTGTGGATGAAGATTATACCAAAGATGGATGGCAAATTGACGATTAGTCAGTTGTCAGTAGCAGTAGGGTGTGTCGCTTGCAGAGGATATTTGGAGCCAATCGACAATCTGAGCGCGACGCACCTTCTACCATTGGTGATGGGTCATTAGTCATTAGTAGCAGTAGGGTGTGTCGCTTGCAAACGATATTTGGAGCCAATCGATAATCTGAGCGCGACGCACCTTCTACCATTGGTGATGGGCGATCGATCGACGGTGGGGAATCAGATCGAGTGCGATCGCTAGAAAATTGGTTAGTAATGCGGACTTCAGTCCGCAGGCGCGAACAGTTGTTGTTAGATCCAGCCAGTAGTCAGTAGGGTGCGTCGCGATCGAAAATCCCTCAATAAATATCGACAATCTGAGCGCGACGCACCTTCTACGGGCGATTTTAAATTAGCAAGGATATCAAGTCCGCTCTATGGCAATATTTCGGCGTAGTGTGCGTCGCTACCAGATTGTCGATTTGTTCCAAATATGGTCGGCCAGCGACACACCCTACAAACTGCTTCCATTGGCGATTTTAAATTAGTCAGTAGGGTGCGTCGCGATCGAAAATCCCTCAATAAAGATCGACAATCTGAGCGCGACGCACCTTCTACGGGCGATTTTAAATTAGCAAGGATATCAAGTCCGCTCTATGGCAATATTTCGGCGTAGTGTGCGTCGCTACCAGATTGTCGATTTGTTCCAAATATGGTCGGCCAGCGACACACCCTACAAACTGCTTCCATTGGCGATTTTAAATTAGTCAGTAGGGTGCGTCGCGATCGAAAATCCCTCAATAAAGATCGACAATCTGAGCGCGACGCACCTTCTACGGGCGATTTTAAATTAGCAAGGATATCAAGTCCGCTCTATGGCAATATTTCGGCGTAGTGTGCGTCGCTACCAGATTGTCGATTTGTTCCAAATATGGTCGGCCAGCGACACACCCTACAAACTGCTTCCTTCTGCATGACTAATTTACAGCAGGCGGTTTCGGTGCTTGAATTTTCGCAGCCAAATGCTGTTTTTTCAATCGATTAAAGCCGTAAATTCCAGCCGCAATCAACAGCAAATAAGGACTGTAAGCCAAGAGCCAAATACCCAAAGCAAACAAACCTAAAGTGAATTCCCCCACAGAATGAGTCGCTTTTCCCCAAGTTTCCTGCACCTGCAAACCTAGAGAAGGTTCGGGATCTTGCTGAGCCGAGACTGCTGCTTCTAAAGTTAAACTAATTGTGGAATAAGCTACTTGATTCCTCAAACTCTTTAACTGAGCGTCAATGCGCTCGATCGACTCCCGAATATTGCTCAACTCTTGAGCAGCTTTGAGCACATCGCCGACAGAACCAGATCGCTCCATAATTTTTAACACAACTTCTTCCGATTTGCGGAGGTTCCGCAGCCTAGCCTCGCTGTCAACTAATTGAGCGGTAACATCCTCAGCCGCCAGCCCTCGGTTCTGTACGCTTCCGAGTTTTGACAAAGCATCCAAAGTAGTTTCTAACTTTTGTTGAGGGACGCGAATCTCCACAGTTGCAGTTTGGCGGATACTAGAATCCGGCGGCTTTTGGTTTTGGAAACCCAAGATATCGCCTTGCTGTTTTTTCACAATATCGGTAACAGATTTAGTGCTGGCGTCAATTGATTTGACAACTACACTGAGTTGGGCTTTTTTAATCAGTTGGGGAGGAGTTGCTGCTGTTTCTGGGGGTGCTGTTTTTGATACAGCAGCAGTTTTTGACTGTGCGGCTGCAGGTACCGATTGGGGTGCAGATGCGACAATTTGGTTTTCAAGGCTGGATGAATCTGCGCTACCTCCAACGCTGGAGGGCGAAACTGCACAACTCGGCAAAGCAATGGCTGAAGATAAAGTTAAGAATACCGCTACAGCAAAACGAGTTGTGCTGTTGTTGGGTTGGTGTGGGTGTAGCTGGTGCGGCGGGGAATAGGTTTTGAGGTGAGTTTTCATGGGGAGTTATTGGTGTAAAAACATTTGGGTATTGAATTTTATGCTGGTTTTAATTTAAGCTCGGATAGATGGTGTTAGTTTCGCCGATACCAAAATAGAAACGGTAGAGGTTGAAGATTTTTTGATTTTTAACTGCCAATAAACGCAAATCAGCGCGGATGTAGTAATGACTGATGAATTAGATTCTGATTTTAGCCGATCGACAATTCAGATCGACCGCCCCAACAGCACTTTCTCCAAGTTAGAGCAGGCAGCCCTTTTGGATTCAGCTTGCGCTAAAATTCGTGAGAGCTTGCGTAAGGGGCAGCACGAGATGGCGGATTGGTTGGGCGGCCCCCTTGCGGTTTCAGCGGTTCCAGGGGCCGGGAAGTCTACAGGAATGGCTGCTGCGTCGGCAATTGCGATCGCCCGCCACCAGCTTCACAACCGCCGCCAGTTAATTGTCGTCACATTTACGAGATCGGCTGCTGCTAATATTAAAACTAAAATTCGCCAAAGATTGGCAGAATTATCTTTATATCAAGGTGGTTTTGCCGTACACACTTTGCACGGTTTAGCATTAAATATTGCGCTGCGCCATCCCGATTTGTCAGGTTTAAACTTAGAAAATTCAACCTTAGTGACTCCCACTCAAAGTCATCGATTAATTCGGACTTGTGTAGAATTGTGGATTGCCGAAAATCCCCGCCGATATCAAATTTTGCTAGAAGGACAGCAATTTGACGGAGAGGAAACAGAGAGACTGCGGCGGCAATCAGTTTTGCGGACAGAGATGTTGCCGCAGTTAGCTAAAACCGTGATTCACGAGGCAAAATCTTCGGGTTTGTCTCCCGAACAGTTGTTAGAAATGGGCGATCTAGATTCGGGCGACGACTATCAAATTTTAGCCGTAGCTGGCGGTTTATATCAAAAATATCAAACTTTGTTGAGGAGCCGAGAATTCATCGATTACGACGAGATGATTTTAGCAGCTTTGCGGGTGTTAGACAATCCGAAGGCAAGGGCGATCGAACAAAAACAAGTCTTTGCCGTTTTTGAAGACGAAGCCCAGGATTCCACACCTTTGCAGACCGAGCTTTTGGAAATATTAGCTCAAGATCCCGACCGTCCCAACTCACCTCCCAATTTTATCAGAGTTGGCGATCCAAATCAAGCAATTAATTCTACATTCACTCCCGCCGATCCGATTTATTTTAACAAATTTTGCGATCGCTGCGAAGTAGAAAAAAAATTAGCAACTATGGACGGCGCAGGCCGCAGCAGCCAAGTAATTATCGATGCAGCTAACTTTATGCTGGACTGGGTAAACGACTCAGAATTCGCTAAAAACGAAAAGCCTTTTCGCGACCAAACGATTAAGCCAGTCAACAGCGACGACCCGCAAAAAAATGCCAATCCCGCCCCGCTCGGGTTCGGATTAGAATTGCACTTTCCCAGGGATATTTACCAAACAGTAGAGTTGATTGGTAAGCGGGTAATAGAGTTAATTGAAGAATTTTTACCTGCGGATTTTAGCCAAACAAGCAATGAGAAAAATATCGAAGCAGACTCGGAAACCAGCGATGGCGAAAATCGCATTAAATTGCCATTAGAAAATCTAAAATCAATGGCAGTTTTGGTGCGGGAAAACAAACAAGGGAAATTTATCAAAGAAGTCTTAGAAAATCCCAAAAAACACGGATTGAGCTTTGATTTCCACAAATACGGGATTAAAATTGAAGATGTGGGAGAGCGCGACAGACATTCTCAAGTACCTGGGGAAATCTTAACACTGCTGCAATTTCTCGATCGCCCGCACTCACCAGACAACCTGAAAGCAGCCTTAAAAACTTTGAGCGATCGGCAACTCATCCCCAAACAAGACTACAATGCCTTTACCACCAGCCCCGAACAATTCCTGTACCCCGGCCCGCTAGACCCGCAACAGTCAGATCCCGTGCGTAAATGTGGCTATTTTTGCCGCAGTTTGCTGCAAGCTCGCCTAGAATTACCGCCCTACCAAATCATCTCATTTTTAGCCTTAGCGCTGCAATACGACCAAACAGAATTAGCCACCGCCGACAAACTAGCAGAACGAGTAGCAATTCAAACAGCCGGCAACAACTCAATGCGAAATATTTTGGACGTGCTCGGCGAAATAGTTAGTTCCGAAAGATTTGAACCCGTAGATGCAGACGACAAAATAGAAGAACGCTACACCAGCAAAGGTCAACTAACAATTATTACCATGCACAAAGCAAAAGGATTAGATTGGGATTGCGTATTTTTGCCATTTTTGCACGAACAAACCATCCCCGGAAGTTTGCGAGTTTTGCCGCAAACTAGATTTCTAGGAGATTTCACCTTAGCCGAAGTAGCCCGAGCACAAATTCGAGCAAGCTTGCACGAAAAAGATCCTTTACCAAATCTCGCCGAAGCATGGGAACAAGCCGATTATTTGAAAAAAGCCGAAGAGTTTCGACTGCTATATGTGGCGATGACGCGAGCAAAAAGTTTGCTGTGGATGGCGGCGGCGAAGAAAGGGCCTTTTAGTTGGAACAAACCCGAGAATTTGCAAGAGCAAAAACCTTGTCCGGTAATGCCTGTTCTGAAACAGCAATTTCCGGGAAATGTGATGTTGTAAAATATAGGATTAGTAACTAATAGAGAATTTTCAAACGAACCGCAAATCCCACAAACTTAGAGAACAAAAGCTCGACAAAAATATCCTGAGTCGGGTTTGTTCAGTCCATAATTTGGTACAATGCCAACAATCTCTCTCAAAAATTTCTCTTTTATTCCTCTGCGTTCTCTGCGCTCTCTGCGGTTAAAAAACATCCACAAATGAAATATAATTGCACTAAAACTCCCTATGACTAACCCAGAAATTCACACAGCTAACGTCACAATCCCCAACGGAGATTTGCAAATCGCCGCTTACCTAGCCCAACCCGCCACAGCAGGGCAATTCCCCGCAGTTATCGTGATTCAAGAAATCTTTGGTGTCAACGCGCACATCCGCGAAGTTACTGAAAGAATAGCAAAGGAAGGATATGTGGCGATCGCCCCAGCCATTTACCAGCGCCAAGCCCCCGGCTTTGAAACCGGCTACACACCCGAAGATATCCAAACCGGCAGAGAATACAAAGAACAAACTACCGCATCCGACCTCCTCAGCGACATCCAAGCCACCATCAATTACCTCAAAACCTCACCCTCAGTCAAACAAACAGGCTTTGGCTGTATCGGCTTCTGTTTTGGCGGGCACGTCGCCTACCTCGCCGCCACCTTACCTCAAATCAAAGCTACAGCCTCGTTCTACGGCGCCGGTCTCGCCACCCAAACCCCCGGCGGCGGTGCCCCCACAATCGCCCGCACAGCGGACATTCAAGGCACTCTCTACGCCTTTTTTGGCACTCAAGACGCCAGCATTCCCCCAGAACAAGTTGACCAAATCGCCGCAGAATTGCAAAAACACCATATTTCTCACCGAATTTTCCGCTACAATGCCGAACATGGCTTCTTTTGCGACCACCGCGGCAGTTACGACGCTACCGCCGCCGCCGATTCGTGGGTACAGGTAAAAGAGCTATTTGAACACGAACTCGAACAGGCTTAAAGAGCCGGAAATCAGGATACGGTGAGAGTGGAAGATGGGGAGAGTGGGAAATTTTTTCGACAGACCACAGACAATTAACAACTGACAACTGACAACTAAACTACATGAATTCCAAATCTACAGGTTCTCAAAGCGCAAAAGCATCCTTTTCGATGGATGATTTTGCTAAAGCCCTCGAACAGCACAATTACGAGTTCCAGAAGGGACAAGTGGTTCGCGGCAAAGTGTTCGAGTACGACTCAAACGGCGCGTATGTTGATATCGGTGGCAAGTCTTCGGCTTTTTTGCCGATCGCAGAGGCTGCTTTGAGAACAGTAACGGATTTGTCGGAAGTGGTTCCCCTAGACGAGGAACAGGACTTTTTAATTATCCGCGAACAAGATGCAGACGGCCAAGTTACTCTGTCTCTGAAACAGTTACAAATTCAGCAAGCTTGGGAAGATTTAGTTGCTTTGCAGGAAACTGGTAAAGTTCTGCAGGTGCGGGTTTCTGGGGCGAATAAGGGCGGCGTGACGGTGGATGTTGAGGGAATGCGCGGTTTTATTCCCCGATCGCACTTAGCCCAACGCGATAACATAGAATCGCTAATTGGTCAATCTTTGACCGTGAATTTCTTGGAGGTCGATCGCGAACGAGAAAAACTCGTACTTTCCCAGCGGATGGCAACTCAATCAAATGCCTTCAGTCAGTTGCAAATCGGTCAGTTGGTAGAAGGAAAAGTCAGCAGCATCAAGCCTTTTGGCGTGTTTGTGGACTTGGAAGGAGTTAGCGGTTTGCTCCACATCAAGCAAGTCAGCCAAAAATATATTGATAACCTCGCCCAACTCTTTGCTCCCGGTCAACCCCTGAAAGCGCTAGTGGTTGACCTCGATGAAGGTAGGGGCCGGATTTCGCTTTCTACTCGGGTACTGGAAAATTACCCAGGGGAAATGGTGGATAAAATGGCTGATGTGATGGATACTGCAGAAGAGCGATCGGAACGCGCTCAAAAAACTCTTTCTTAACCCGCAATCTAATTACCGCCCCGACTTCTTAAACAAGTCGGGGTTCTAACAGCCAACTCGTTTTACCTTTAATTAGGTTAATTTACTTATCTTGCACTTTACATCAATTTTTTACTTCTTTCTTCGGTTATATAATATAGCGTTTATCAGAAAGATGAGGTATGCTGAGGTCTGCTGTAACCCTTACATTTTCAAGCTTTTTAGGTCAAAATTCGTACCTCACTAAAGTGAGAAAGGCTATATCGTTTCCGGTTGCATCGGAATCATTAAATCGAGTCAACAGCCAACAGGTAGGGGCGGTGCCAAAAGTGCCCGCCCTTCTTAACAGTCAACAGTCAATAGTCAACAGTCAACAGGAATGCAACCGGAATTGCTATAACTCCTTTTTATCCTCCTTTAACCCCATTAGCTACTACTCCCAACACTTTAAGAGCAGCTACATTTAGTTGATTTAACGCTTTGCTTACCGTCTCCCGATCGGTTTTTTCTATTTTTACTATCAGCACAGTACCATCAGTTTGAGAAGCTAATAAATGACCGTCAGCTAAACCAACTAAAGGAGGCGTATCGTAAATTACTAAATCAAATAAGGCTAGAAATTGTTCCATCAAATAGTGCATTTTTGGGGAAGAAAGTAATTTAATTGGATCGGGGGGAATACTACCAGCAGTGAGAACAAAAAGATTTTCATCGTCGGGAAATCGCTGAATGACTTCATTTAAGCTTAAATCCGAAGTCAAAGTATTACTTAAACCTTTAATATTTGATAAGCCCAGGTATGCGTGCAGTTGAGGATAACGCATATTAGCATCCACTAATAATACTCGTTTACCAACAGCAGAACAAGTTTTAGCTAAATAAACTGCTACAGTAGACTTTCCCTCACCTCTAATGGTCGAAGTTATAGTTAAAGAACTTATCGGATGTTCAGCACTCAATAAGTGAATATTTGCATATAAATATTGAAATGCCTCTATCAAAGGAAAATCTTTGTAATTAGACGCTATTATTCGTCTTGAACTTGGACTGTTAGAAGTTGAACTTACGCTAGTGAATTTAGCGGGAAGACTTTTCCC
This sequence comes from Microcoleus sp. LEGE 07076, assembly GCF_015207455.1. Lineage (GTDB taxonomy): Bacteria > Cyanobacteriota > Cyanobacteriia > Cyanobacteriales > Microcoleaceae > Microcoleus. The sequence continues at coordinate 10,731 of NZ_JADEWV010000068.1, read as the reverse complement.
TGTACGTAATTTAATTTTCATTGCTTTGGCGATCGGAATTACTCCTAAAAGAGGACTTTTAGTTGCCGATTTAATTTCTTCGGGAGTATGGAAAACAGTATTTAAAACTTCTACTAGAAAACCTACAGCAATACCCAGTAAACTACTAATGACGATCGCGATCGCTAAATGGCGGCGGGTTGGTTTTTCTTTGACTGCATGCAGAGCACCATTCTCGTTTTTGACCAACTCAGGTTTAGCTATAATTTTCCAAGAACTATCAATTTGACCTGCATCTAGTTGTAAAGTTTTTTGTTTGCCTAAAAACAGTTTGAGATTATTTTTAGCTAATTCTAATTCTAATTGTATATCCTCATAGCGACGTTGAGCCTGGGGCATTTCATTTATTTGATCTTGCAGCGATTTTTGACCGTTAACTAGCACCCGCTCGCGAGCTTCCAACTGTTGTATTTGTGCTTTCATCTGAAACAGCACAGATGTCGCCTCTCTTTGCATTAAGTCGCGCAAACTTTGCTGCTTTTCCCGCAAAGATTGAATCGGAAGACTATTTTCATAAAATTGAGTAGAGCTTAAAGCTAATTGCGACTCTATTTCATTTACTTTTCCCATTAAACTTTCATAGGATTTAGGACTAATCTCAACAATCCAACGATTATCGCCCTGTGCAGATCGCTGTTTGTAGATTTCATATTGACTCATACTTTGTGCTAACTGCGCCTCCACTTCGATCCGAAGATTAGCCAAGTTATTTATCCGATCCGATAGCAAGCGACTACCTACATCTGGCTGATTAAAATTATACTTAAGTCTTAACGCTTGTAATTCTTTTTGCAACCGATCGACTTTTTGCTGGAGTTGTGGAATTTGTTTATCTATAAAATCAATACCTTTGGTGCTAATTTTCAAACGCTCTTCGCGCATATACTCCATGTAATATTTTAGAGTTTCTTCCAGCACATCTTTAATGCGAGTAGAGTCGCGGTCTCTGTAACTAACTTCTAATAACTTAGTTCCCACCTCTTTGGCATCTTGTACATAAGTAATTCGCTGGATATCCAAGTTGTTAAAAAGATTTTTATAATCAAACCCTGGATACTTATTTTGCAATTTTTTAAACAATGGTGATAAGACTTCCGGGCTTTTTAAAACCCGCGTTAAACTTTGATAATCCACCGAATAATTTTCTTGCGATGAGGATTTGACTCTACTCAGTTCTGTAATACCCAAATTATTATCTTGAGCTTGGACAAACAGCTTTGCTAGCTGATCGTCAGACGTAATTGGTTCTACTAAAACCGTAAATCTTCCTTCGTATTCAGAAATAGTTTTTTTGGCATTCCAGAGAATGAAACTACCGCTCAAACTAGCTATGGCTGTAGATACCGCGACCATCACCAGAACACGGCGCTTGAGTACAGCTAGTACCCAATTCATATCAAGCACTTGGTCGTCCTCTTCAGAGCTACTAGCTGCTAGGTAATTAGCAGAAGTGACCGACCAATCTTGACCATTCGTGTCATTCTTTAGAGGAGAAAAAAGTTTTTTGTTCATAAAAAATGTAATTAAATTTTTAATTTCCTAAAATTTTGAAAAACTCGATCAATCTAGTCGGAACTAAAATTGCGCCAATAACATTATTAGCTGGTCCCAGAACAGTATTAATGTTATCTACCCAGACAGCAGTCCTCGACCGTTTAACTATAATTATATCATTATCTTGAATCAGCGGGTTGGTTTGAGCGTCGATTCCCTGATTCAAATTAATTGGTACTTGGGAGCGGGATACAGTGCCGTTAGGGTTCAGCCTGATCAGTTCCACGAATCTCGAATTGGCGCGATTTTGCCTGAAACCGCCAGCACTCATAATTGCTTGATTTAAAGTAGTATTAGCAGGTAATTTTACCCCTCCCGGATTATTGACTTCTCCGATAATACTCACTTGCACAGTCGCCGAAGCAAAGCTAGAAGTAGCTATCACCGAAACTTCTCCTGGGTCGATCGCTGTCGCTGTCGGAACAAAGATGATATCCCCTTCTTGTAATATAGTATCTTGAGAAGCATCTTGTTCTTGCAAATATTGCCAAAGGTTGATTGTGCTGATTTGCTGTTTGCCATTTCTGGTATAACGTTGGAGTTGGATTTGGCGAATATCCGCGATTGATGTGATGCCACCAGCTAATTGCAGAGCACGAATGATGGTCGGTTGTCCGCTGCTTCTTTCACTGTTTTGGGTATCGCCGCCGATCGCTACATACCTACCGGGGCGCTTCACTTCTCCGAACACTGAGACAGTACGCGGTTGCTCGGCTGGTATGGAAAAGTTAGAGTCACTAACTTGACTTATTTCTGCTAAGTTAATTTTGTCGAGAGGGGGAACCAATATTTGATCTCCATCTCGCAACGTCATATCTTGAGTTGTTTGACCAGTTTGTAAATTATCCCACAAGTTATAAGTTATAGTTATTTGTTGGTTTGCCGATAGCCGCCGTCGGACAATTACTCGGCGGATATCAGCGCTAACTCGAATACCCCCAGCTTTTTCTAAAGCTTGAGCAATCGTGGGAAACTGAACTGATGGTCTAGTTCCACCTCCGGTAGCCAGAGGTAATAAGTATGAGCCGGGACGACTTATTTCACCAGATACCCAAATATTCAGCGGGCGGGCTGCTTGTAAGCTGACGGTAACTAAAGGTTTTTTGACGATCCGGCTATAAGCTGTAGTGATAACTTTGGCTGCTTGTTCTAAAGTTAATCCTTGAAGGGAAATACTGCCAACAATTGGCATTTGAATAGCTCCTCCAGCGGGAATTTGATACTCAGCACTAAGCTGAGGTACATCATAGATATCAATTCTAATATTGTCTCCACCACCTAGATAATAGTCAGTATTAGTGCTTATTATGGGGGAGCCGGACTGAGCGAGGTTGGTTTGAGGGCAGGAAAAAGCAAACACAAGCATTAGCATTGGCAAGTGTAAAGCTCGAAGGGTTAGCCATTTCATAGGTATTAACAAGTTTGACGGGGAAGGTAAAGCCATGAAAGATATTTTAAGGGTTCCGCTCTTTACGCTGATGCTTTTTTGTTTGGCGGCGATCGCCTTTGTGACTCTTTATATATTAGTCGCTCGCCATCACAAGTTTGCCTCCGCGTTAGAAAAGATTTGTGTCGGGCTACTTTTTTTTACTATCACTAGCAGCTCTGGAGTCTCGCCCGGTTTTTTTCGGAAACTCCATCCGGTCATTTTCTTGAATTTAAAAACAACAGCTCCAACTATTATCGGTCAAATAGCTATTTATTCTGGCATGGTTCTCCTGTTATTTCCCCGATTAAGCAAAACTACAAAAAAAACAGTTAATGTAGTTATCAAATGGATTTTAGGAGACCCTTTCTTTTGTTTGTTTTTGTTGTTGATGACTTTATCTCCGCTGTGGTCGCAAACCCCTGAATTTGCTTTTCGTGTAATTGGTTGTATGTGGGCAATAACATTGGTTTCAATGTATGTAGGTAAACAGTATAGTTGGTCGGAAATTTATGGATTGTTAAGATGGCTAACTTGTTTGGTAGCTTTGTGGGGAGTAGTTAAAACTAATCCATCGTCCGACGGTTGTTGGACGGGAATTTTAAGCCATAAAAATCCTTTTTCTTTTCAAATGGCGAATACGGCTTCTTTATGGATATTATATGCTTTCAAAGAACCCAAGTATCGATATTTATCATTATTCATAACTCTCATAGCTTTAGTAGGATTGCTAAAAGGTTGTAGCGGTGCTAGTAGGGTTTTAACCGTGATATTAATCAGTTTCTGGATGTATTTGTCGGTTTTAAAAAGATTACCTGTGAAATGGGCTTTTGTCTGCTTTCTCTTGTTTTTGGTGGGCAGTATATGTATTGCTATAGTGGTGTTGAATAATTTAGAAGCCATTGTTGTGGATGGTTTGAAAAAAGATATGACTTTAACGGGTCGCACAAACTTTTGGCCTTTAATTATCGATCGAGTTAATCAAAATAGTCCCGTATTTGGTTATGGACCAGGAGGATTTTGGCAATCTTGGCGGGGCTTAGAAGACCCAGCTTACGGAATTACAGACGTTAAATCGGGTTTTGTACCAACGCACTCCCACAATGGTTTTATTGATATACTTTGCGAACTGGGTTGGAGCGGATTGTTGATGTTCATTTTATCGTTTTTTAATAATATATTTAGAGGGATAAAGTATCTGATTAAAGAAAGTTTTCCAGAGTCAGCTTTGTCTTTGTATTTATTAACATTTATGCTAATGACTAATTTGACAGAGGGGGGATTATTTGGGATTGGTACTTATTGGTGCTGGTATGTAGTTTTATCCGTAAAATTGAGCTTAAATACGACAGCTAAGGATCGCCAACAGCAACACTGATAGTGTCAGCATTTTGTCAGCCTGATTACTGATTAATCGAAAGACTTGAGCGATCGCACTTTTTAGCTGGAACTCCCATCAGCCAGATTTCTAAGAAATGTGGCTGCAACAACAGTGCCGTTTGTTTCCTGAACCGTGTTTGTAAGGTGCGGCTCTATTAGGCTGTCAATCTTGGTTTGGGGTTAAAGAATGGAGCGGCACCAGTCGAGCTACTATTGCATGAGTCTTAATAATTACTATTAATATGAGTCGCAATTGTTTCAGTCTCTACCTTTGCTTCCACCTGCCAAGAATCTGCCATGTCTAAAATTTGTTTCGGCTGATAAACTGCCAAGTCAAACCAGAAAGTCGTACCAACATTAACTTCGCTAACTAAATTAATTTTAGTGTGGTGCTTGTCAATAATGTTTCGGACAATCGAAAGACCTAATCCCGTTCCTTCTAGCGTGTGAACTCGGTTTTCTACCCGGAAAAAGCGCTCAAAAATTGCTTGTTGGTCTTCGGTATCTATACCAATGCCAGTATCAGAAATTTCGATCCGCACCACCGGAAAATGTTGGGAATCCGGTGACAAGTTGTGGTTTGCGGATGCGCCGTCTTTGTGGGTTGCCGCCTCCGGCTGTAGCAAATAAGCTCGAATTGCCACCTTGCCGCCAGCCTCGGTAAATTTTAAGGCATTTCCTACTAAATTTGCAAATACTTGCAGCAGCAAATCGTAATGACCTAAAGCGGGTGGCAAATAGGGGTCAACTTGTTGCTCTAATTCGATGCCTTTATCCTTGGCATTTAACTGATAAGTCCGCAGGGTTTGTTCCACGGCTTGCGGCAGGTCAACCGCGTCTAATTCATAGATTCGGCAGGATTCTAGGCGCGACAAGTCTAACACGTCGTTGACTAAGCGGGTGAGACGATCGGTTTCTCGATTGGCAATTTCTAGGAATTCCCGGCGCTCGCTTTCTTGGAGGTCTTCTCCGTACTCGTAGAGAGTTTCAATAAAAGATTTGATATTAAATAAAGGGGTTCTCAATTCGTGAGAAACGTTGCTGATAAAATTGCTTTTAGCTTCATTTAGTTCTACTTCGCGAGTGATGTCCTGCACTGTCATGGCGATACCTTTGAGGCTTTCTCGGTACTGTCCCGAACCTTGATGCTTAGAGGTTTCCTCGTAGAATGTACATTCTACTGCGATCGGTCGCTGCGACTCGGTACAGGTATTTTCCTCGTCGCGGATGCAGCTTTTGCACAGCGGTTCGGAACCTGGGGCTTTGTGGAGAATCACGGTAGTTAAAACAATCCGCATGGTACGGTTGACTGGTTCCTTCAGAGAAATCCGAAATTCGCCGCCTTCGCGATCGCCTGCTGCTATTTCGTGCAGAGGTCTTGCCAACTCGCGCTGCACTTCTGCAGGTAAAATATTGACGACGTTAATTCCGATCGCATTTTTACCTTCCCATCCAAAAATTCGCCGCCCTGTCGGATTGACTAAAATCACCTGCAAATTCGCATCCAGCAATAGTGCCCCGTCAGCAATAGTGGAAACCAAAGTTTCTAACTTCGCTTTTTCTGCTGTGAGTTCTTCAATATTTTGTTCTTCATAACTTTCTAGTTTTTCTGCCATCTCGTTAAAACTGCCAATCAACTCGCCCAATTCTCCTCCCAAAGGCAGGTCAACTCGCTGCTTGAAGTTGCCGCTGGCGATGTTTTTGACCCCAAAAACTAATTGTTTGATCGGCTGAGTAATTGTCAGGGCATTAAATACAGCGCCCAAAATCACCATCACCCAAATGGTGACAAATACTGCTAAAGTGACATCCCTTGTCAGATTTGAAGAGATAACTGCTGCGGGATTTGGGTTAATGCCGATCGCCAAAACGCCCAAATATTTATCTTCGTGAATTAGCGGCACAAATACGTCGGTAACTTCTCCGTCGGGCGTCAAGTGCTGCCGCACCAAAGGCACAGAAGTCAAATTTCTCGCCTCAATGTCGGCGAAAAAAGTATCGGGGAGTTTAATTTGGCGGCGCAATGTCAGGGAAGTTTCCACCTCCGATTCCGAGAAAGGTATCCCCAGGAAAATATCTCCTACTTCGTCGGCGTAGAGCATATAGCGGACGCTGGAGGTGCTGCTGTAAAATTGGCGGGAAAAGCGGGCGACTTCGGAGCGATCGTTTTTGGCAATCAGCGGCGCCACATTTGCCGATAACAGCAAGCCGAGGTCGCGGCCGTAGCGGGTATCGTTAAGTCGAGCATCTTGCTGGATAGTATTCACGGCCCAGAATGTCAGGCCGCTCATAATTAACGAAACTACGAGAGTAGCACCGGCCATCAGGCGAGTCTGGAGGGTAAAATCCGACCACCAGCGGGCAATAATTTCTCCGATTTTGTTTAGTATGGCCAGCATTTTACCAGTTCACCAGTTTAATATTAAAAGCAAGATTAAGTCATTAGTCATTAGTCATTAGTCATTAGTCATTAGTCATGGGTCATTAGTTATTAGTTATTGGTCATGGGTCATGGGTCATGGGTCATGGGCCATTGGTCATGGGCGATCGGGGCTGAAGGTAAAAGGGAAGAAGATATACACAGCAATCTTTTTAGCGATCGATATTTTACGTTTAATTAGGTAAATTTGCTTGACGAGAGTTTTTGCTCGCTCGAATTTTCTGCAGAGACCCGTCCGCTACCGCCACCGCAGAGATACCAAACTTCATTGTTACACTTCTACTTGGAGAATGCTTGGCTTCCGATGGCGATCGCGCCATTCCTAATTTTGAGCGCCCAGTGCTCGACGACCGATGTCGCGGCGACAGTATACCCCTTCAAATTGGATGCAATCAACTCCTGAATAAGCTTTGTTCATAGCTTGTTCCAAAGTTTCCCCCGCCGCAGTCACACCCAAAACGCGGCCGCCCTCGGTAACTAACTGCTGCAGCTTCAACTGAGTGCCAGCATGAAACACTTCTGCACCTTTGGCTTCAGCTTCCTCGATACCTGTAATAACCTTGCCTTTTTTGTAACTTCCAGGATAGCCCCCTGAAGCCAAAACTACGCACACAGAAGCCCCTGACTTCCAGCGAATGTTGGAATATTCACCGAGACGCTGCTGACAGCAAGCCAGCAGCAAATCTTCCAGAGGAGTTTCCAGCAGGGACAAAACCGCTTGAGTTTCCGGATCTCCGAAGCGGCAGTTAAATTCTAAGACTTTGGGTTCTCCTTCGGCTGTAATCATTAAACCTGCGTAGAGAACGCCCCGGTAGTCGATGTTGCGTTTTTGCAGCGTCGCGAGGGTGGGTTCGAGAATTTCTGCTTGAATCCTTTCCATGAGTTCCGGGGTGACAATTGGGGCTGGGGCGTAGGCTCCCATACCCCCGGTGTTGGCTCCCTTGTCGCCTTCGCCAATTGCTTTGTGGTCTTGGGCCGGCAGCAGCGGTTCTACTGCGATCCCGTCGGTGAGGGCGAGAATCGAGACTTCTTGACCTGTTATAAATTCTTCGACAACGACTCGGATGTTATCTGTGCCGAATTCGCCGCGAAAAATGGTGTTGATGGCGCTGTGAGCCATTTTGACGGTAGTGGCAACGGTGACTCCTTTGCCTGATGCGAGTCCGTCTGCTTTGATGACTATGGGAATTCCTTGCTCCACAACGTAGGCTTTGGCTGCTTCTGCGTTTGTAAATACGGCAGCTTTGGGTGTGGGGATGCCTGCTTCTAGCATCAATTGTTTGGCCCAGGATTTGCTGGATTCTATTTGGGCACCGGCTTTGGTGGGGCCAAAAATCATCAGTTTTTTCTGTTGGAAGTAGTCAACGATGCCTAGCGATAAGGGCAATTCGGGCCCGACGATCACTAATCCGATGTTGTTGACCATGACAAAGCGTTCGATGCCTTGGAAGTCGTCGATGTTGAGCGACAGATTTTGACAGCCTTTGGTGGTAGCTGTGCCGCCGTTGCCTGGTACGCAGAAGACTTGTTTAATCCGCGTTGATTCTAGCAGTTTTTTTGCGATCGCGTGTTCGCGACCTCCGTTCCCCACAACCAAAACTTTCACAGTATCCTCACCTATAACTTTGGTTCCCTGAATATCGGATTTTCAGTATTTTTACTTATCTCTCTGCTTTTTGCAGTGCTGTTAATTATGCCATGCTTGGCGCTGCGGAATTGCTAGATGTGGCACTTTTCTGCGGGCTGCGGCTCAACTGCTGGTTTGGGGCGACTGGGTTCGTGCAATATTTAAAGAGTTTAGTCTCCGATTTCATGGGGTAATTTAAACTATTTTGTGGCTTTTAAATGTTCAGTTAATGTAATTCACTTGGGGACAAATCGCGATAAAATATTCACGTTGATACAATTAGTTTTACTAACATGAAATCAAATCTAACGGCTGTGAGTTCGTGGGTAAAAGTTAAGCGGGTGGGCGCGATCGGCGGCGGCCAGCTAGCTGCGATGATGGGGGATGCTGCTGGGGCGCTTGGTGTCGAATTGGTAGTGCAAACTCCCGATGCTAATGACCCGGCTGTTTCTGTGGCTGCTGGTGCTGTTTTGGCTGCTGTTGATGATGTTTTGGCTACTGCTCATTTGGCGGATGGCTGCGATGTTATTACTTTTGAAAATGAGTTTGTGGATTTGGATGGTTTGCAGATTTTAGAACAGCAAGGTGTGTTATTTTTGCCTAGTTTGTCGTCACTATATCCTTTGTTGGACAAGTACGTGCAGCGCTGTTATTTAAAAGATTTAGGTTTGCCAACTCCGAGGTTTTGGGCGATCGATGATCTGGCTTCTTTGCACCTAGATTTGCGGCGAGAATCCCAGGGGAAGCAGATGGACTCGCGGGCTGTGGGAGAGGAGCCCAGATGCCCAGATGCCCAGATTGAGAATCCGGAAATTTCTGTTTCCGACAGCGCGCCGGTTGAACCAGACTCGGATATTGAGGCGATCGACTTTCCCTTTGTGGTCAAAGTCCGCCGCCACGGTTATGACGGCCAAGGTACTTTTATTGTCAAGGATTGGGAGAGTTTTGAGTCGATTAGTGCTAAGCTAACAGGTCAGTCTTTGTTGGTGGAAGAGTTTGTGCCGTTCGATCGCGAGTTGGCTGTGATCGCCGCTCGATCGGCAACTGGCTCCATTGCAATTTACCCCATCGTCGAAACCCAACAGCAAAATCAAGTTTGCCGGCTGGTAATCGCACCTGCAGATATTAGTTTAGATGTCAAAAATGAGGCCTCGGCGATCGCCCGTACCCTCCTCAACAGCTTGGAAGCTGTCGGCGTCTTCGGCATAGAATTATTTTTAACCGCCGACAATAAATTGTTAGTCAATGAAATTGCTCCCCGCACCCACAACTCGGGACATTTTACCATCGACGCTTGCGAAACTTCACAATTTGAACAGCATTTGCGCGCCGTTTGTCAACTTCCTTTAGGTAATTGCGAGCTGAAATGTGCAGGTGCTGTGATGGTAAATTTGCTCGGCTACGAGTCGGCCGAGTCAGATTATTTAGAAAAACGAAAACAACTGGCACAAATCAGCGGTGCTTTTGTACATTGGTATGGTAAGAAATTATCGCGTCCCGGCAGGAAACTCGGTCACGTTACTGTTGTGTTCGACAGGGACTCGGGGGTTCAGGGGAGACAGTCCGCCAGTGCGATCGCTCAAACCGTTGAATCTATCTGGTATGCAGCTTAAATTGCTCAAAGCTTGCCAAAATCTAGTTAGTTGTTGTATATTAAACAAAGGTTCTACTGCGACGTTGGTGACTGCCAATAATGTTTTTTTGATCTATAACTCTTAACTCTAGGGAATCAAGATGTTTGGACAGCAGTAAACTGGGCTTGTACCCAGAAACTTTAAGTCCGAGCCAACGGTACCCACCTGGTATGATACCAGGTCAAAAGCTGAGGTAAGACGGCGTTGCGGGGAGCCATTATCATATTGATTGAGATAGGCGCTGTGAAATACGGCCAGCCTATTTTTTTTGTTTAATTGGGAATTATGAATTGGTAATATCAAATCCGGTACTATCCCAATTGCAAAATCCAGTCAACAGTCAACCGCGGAAGCTGCAACCAAAATCGATCTAAATCCGAGGCGTTAATCTGTGTTAATCTGCCTGTATCTGCACTAAAAAAAAGATAAGTTATAACCGCAGATGACAACGGATTGACGCAGATTCACGCAGATACCCAGAAGAGATATATGAATAATTCGGATGTTAACAAATCGGCAGTTATTAGTTATTAGTTATTAGTTATTAGTTATTAGTTATTAGTTATTAGTTATTAGTTATTAGTTATTAGTTATTAGTTATTAGTTATTCGTTATTAGTTATAGGTAGCAG
>NZ_JADEWV010000067.1 GCF_015207455.1 Microcoleus sp. LEGE 07076 | reverse complement strand
ATCTAACAGTTTGCCCGATCGCCCGACGAAGGGCAATCCGGTTTCGTCTTCGTTTTGTCCGGGGGCTTCTCCCACAATCAAAATAGAGGCTTGAGGATTGCCGCGCCCGATGACGGCGTGAGTGCGGGTGTTGCCCAATTCGCAGCGGTGACAGCGGTTGCAGTGCTCGCCGATTTGTTCCATATTTTGATAAGTGCCGGCAGGAATGGGAATTTTGGCATTTGCTGGTATTGAGTCTGTTTGGAAGCTAGCACTTTGATTGCTGTCAAAAAGGTTCAGTTGCAAGTCGCTGGACATAAATTTTACAATTAGAGAGATTTTTTTGAGTCTAGAGTTTATAGTTTAGATCGGGTTGGGTGATTTGAGATTGGCTAAAAGCTTGTATGCGATGCTGTTGATTCCCTACGGGATAGCTACGCAGGCGCGTACTTTTTTCCAATTAACACTGGCACAATATCCAATTTTTTGGTTGAGCTCGTACAGGCAGAAATATGTTGTCTAACCCGTTTTTTGAAGACCGCGCCGATGCAGGGGAAAAACTGGCCGAGGCTGTTGAAAACGAGCTCGGCAAGTTTAATTTAACCGCGCCAGATGCTGTTAAACCGATTGTTTATGCCTTGCCGCGCGGGGGTTTGCCGGTTGCTGTGCCGGTGGCGCGCCGCTTGGGCTGTCCTTTGGATGTGGTTGTTGCTAAGAAAATTACTCGCCCAGATAATTTAGAATTGGCGATCGGGGCTGCAACGGCTGACGGTCATGTTCTCTGGCAAAAGCAAAAACAGCCAAATTTACACTGGCAAAAATCTGCACTCCAGCAGGCTGAAAATAGCGCTCAATCTCTGCTGGGAGATTTGGCTTCAGGACGACCAAATGTCAGCGCGGCTGGGGCTTTGGTTATTTTGGTGGACGATGGCATTGCTACGGGGATGACGGTGGCTGTGGCGGCTGTGGCTTTGCAGTCTCAGCAACCGGCGGCTGTGTGGATTTGCGCGCCCGTCGCCCCGGATGATTTGATGGGATTTTTGGCCGAAATAGGCGATAAGTCGATTATTTTGGAGACTCCTAACCCTTTTTACAGTGTCAGTCGCTTTTACGCGCAGTTTCCGCAGGTGGAGACGGCGGAGGCTTTGGAGTGTTTGCAGCGACAGATTGAGTGGCGGTTGTGAGTTAAGCTAGAAGGCTAAATCCAAAAGTTCGATCGCTAAAACATGAGACCTTGGCAATATTGGTTGGACACTTTGATTCTGTCTACTCAGCACAATCCGCCTCGGTTTGTTGAGTTGGTGATGTTGACTTTGGCGATGATTTTGCTGGGGCTGTGGAGTATAACTTTGCAGTGGCAGTATTTAACGCTGTCTTTGAGTTATATAATTGGTTCGTCTTTTTCAATTTTGGTGAGGGAATACATCGACCCACGACCTCGATTTCAGTTGACTCATCTGACAGCATTGTTGTTATTAATTATCAGTTTTTATAGTTTTGCTGAATTGATTAGATAGTTGAGGCAGGTTTGACAATGTGCTTGCGAAAGCGGGTTGCGAACAAGATGTTTTTTTTGAACGAACCGCGTTGGCGTAGCCTGCGCGAAGCGCTTAGACGCAAAGGAAGAGAAGAGAAGAGAATATCTAGAGTTTACCCATGATTAGCGATTATTCTAAATTATCATAGGATTGATGTAAAATTATGCGGTTGCCGGCGGGATCGAAGGCATAGATTTCTAAACCGTGAGAAGCTTTGATGATTTCTCCGGCTGGCGGATAACCTAATGCCCAAATTCGGGCGATCGCAGTTTCGATGTCGCTGACTTCCAAACACAAACTCATCCCTGTTTTTCCTCGATTGGCAAATTCCACTTTGTGGGAATCTTTGGGTTTGAATATGCCGAGTCTTAGGCCGGGGAGTTGAAATTCAGCATAAGTATTGGGAATGTAAGGGTTGGGTTCTATGTCGAGAAATTTTGTATAAAATTTCACTAGAACTTCATTGTCAATGTCCGCTAAAGTTACTAGGGCTGCGCTGTACTGAAAACTCATATAAATTGGTAATGGGGTAATGGGTTATTGGTAATATAGCCGCGATCGAGGGTAGGCACGGGGCACTACCATACAAATTTTGTGAATTATTTAGGATTGCTATATTATAACTTTCATTTGTATTTAAAATCCTCCAATTCGTCCGACTATTTTAATCTTACCTTGTCCGTCGCTTTTGAGAATCACAGCTTCGCCGCTTTGGGGAATAATATCTGTAATTGCTGTAATATTGACTTGATGAGTTACCAGGATAATCGCGCCTTTTGTGTTGCGGTTGTCAAGAATTAATTTGCGGATGGTCGCTGTTTGTCCCGGTTCTTTGCTGCTGTTGCTAAAAAACGAGTTCAGCGCCGGAAACGGTTCGACTTTACCTACATTTATCAGTTTTGCTGTTTCCAAACATCTACACCACTGACTTGATAAAACTCTGGAAACTTTGATGTTGCGGTTGCGAAATTTGACTCCAATTTGCTTGGCTTGGGTTCTTCCCTGTGCTGATAAATTGCGCTGGGTTGAACAGTCGCCCAACTTAAAGTTAGCAGGATCGCCGGTGCCTGGGGCGATCGCGTGCCGCATTGCTACTACCAACCCTGTCTCTCCTCGCTGCAACAATTGCCAGCCTGCTTGAGTTTGGGCGTTGGTGGTTGTGTCAAAACTTGCAGTTGCATTCCCCGCGCCGATCGACAATACTAAAGCTAGCGATCCGAAAAACCATTTCCAGTTGAGGTAAATTTGCGTCGCCATTGTTCCAGAAGTGAGAAATTAACTTATCATATTCTAATACAACAAATATTGCTCTATGGAACTTACCAATTTTATTGCTCTGTCTGTGATTGTTGCCCTGGTGCTGGGGGTTGGTTTGGGAACAATGACTTGGGCTTATTTCGGCAAGGGCAGCATTTCTGTACTGTTTAAAGAAGCAGTTTTTAACTCGCCACAATTTCCAGCTACTGATGGCGGTAGCAAAGCTTCGGTTTATTTCCAGCAAGGAATTCAGGCTTATCAGTCGGGAAATTTTCGCCAAGCTAAAGATAAATTTACCAATGCGCTACAACAGGTTTCAACTTTGGCGGAAGCTTACCACAATCGCGGCTTGGTTTTGGCGAATTTGCGCTCGGATGATGAAGCTGTGGCAGATTTGATCCGTGCCAGCGAATTGTACCAACAGCAGGGGAATGGAAGTGCGATCGACACTATCAAACAAAATCTTGCCGCCTTGAAGCAGCGCAAATTAGAACGAGAAAAACAAAAATCAGTAGCGACATAAATTATTAGGTTGGGTTCGTGGATCTCAACCCAAACCTAGAGTTTTGGTTGGAAAAATCCGGTTTCTTTAATGAAGTTGGGAGAAACCGGGTTTGTTGGCAGAATTGTTAGTAAAGAAAATTAAGATTTAACATTCTCCCGAGCGACTAATTTTTTCTAGCATCTTCTATTTCGTCGATTTGAGAAATCATCATTTCTCGGCTAGATGCCACAACTCGATAATTAGTAATGGGATCGTAAGCTTCCCACTCTTGAGTCACTTCGCTGTCTTGCCACAAAAACCATTCCCGGTAAATTTCGCCGTCGTCAATGTCCCCGCACAAACCAAGCCAATCATCTCCTGCCAAGCTGTTAAAGTCTCCTCCTACTAAGTCAATCCAAGCTGCAACTATACAAGATTCAATAGCGCTATTATCAACAGTAACTGCCTGAGATTGAACAGAAGTTTCGGGAAAGCAAAGTGTGGATGTCATACGCTGTACCTGAATGTTATGTTCTTAATTTATAAAAAATTGCTCAGCGGCAGTGACAGCAGAATGCCGCTATGTCAACCTCCACATTTGTGACAAGAGAAAACTTTGACTCCCAAAGCCCTGGAGTGTGCCTGCTGTATAACTTGAGAGTGCTTTGAGTCGAGTCGCGGCAGAGGCTGAATTCAGCCAATTTGCTAACTGGCACAGCAAAAAGCCCGATCGCCCGACCGAATATTGCTGGCGCACTCTTGGCAGCTTGTGAAGCGCAGAGTGCGCGACAATTGTATACTGGGTAAGTTGGCGAGTTTCAGTAGAGTTTTTGTGGTAAAATTAGCAGCAACCAGATTTTCGTACCGATAGCCCGGTTTTGTTAAAAGCTTTCCAACCAGCTTTTCAACCAGCTTTTCAACAGTGGTGCGATCGCCAGTTTGGATTTATTGTTAATTTTGCCAAGTCCCGATCGACTGTTTGGGAAAAAATTATGCAACCAACCAACCAAGAAAGAATTATCAATCTGACAATCCACTATACCAACGGCAAACAGCAACACTTCGAGTTCATTCCGCCAGAGGTAAGAGTAGGAGAGCAAGCAAATTTAGGCACTCGCCTGCACAAAATGTTGACGGCAGATCCGATAATTCTCGAATTAGCAGATAAACTTGTAGTTATCCCAGTTCACAACATCCAAAGTATTGAAATATCCCCGGTTCCTTCAAAATTGCCTGAAGGTGTGATTCACCCCATGCGAGAAATCAAGAAATAGCTGAGCTTTTTTGCATATAATAAGTTTAACTGAAAAGGCGATCGGGATGCCCAGGCCGTATTTTTTCAAAAAATAGAAAGGTACAAGGTGAAGACAGGAAAACTTTTGAGAGCTAACAGATTTAAATTATTAAAAAACTTGTTGATTGCTGTGAATCTTTTTGGAAAAAATAGCAAGTCATGCAAACAATCTGCCAACCATTATCGCACGACTCATTCCCAATCTAAAAGCTAAAATGCTGTGACAATATATCTGGCGTGACTGATGGGAATAATTGCAGATTTTAGATCGTTTCCGGTTGCATCGGAATCATAAAATCAAGTCAACAGTTAACAGCCAACAGTCAGCAGCCAACAATCACCTGACGGTGCAACCGGAATTGATATTACAGACTTTAACTTACCATAAAAAAATGCTAGAACTCCACTGCCACACAACTTATTCCGACGGCACTCTCACCCCAGCCGAACTCGTAGCCGCGGCCGCGTCTTCGGGGGTTCGCGCCTTGGCCGTCACGGATCACGATACGATGTCGGGTTGGGATGAAGCCTCGGCCGCCGCTAGTTTGCACGGTATCGAAATAGTGCCTGGATTGGAACTCAGTACGGTGCACAACGGCAGATCGCTGCACATTTTAGGTTTTTATCCCGATCGCCATAAGTTGCGCGTTCCGTTGAACGATCGCATAGAAGGACGGTTTCGGCGATCGCAAGAAATGGTAGATAAATTAGCAGCAATGGGATACCCGATCGAACTGCCCAAAACATCGCCAGGAATGGCACCGGGAAGGCCTCACATTGCCTCTGCGCTTGTAAAAGCCGGTCACGCCAAATCAGCGCGGGAAGCCTTCGATCGCTGGCTGGGAGACGACGGCCCCGCCTACGTGCATTATGAGAAATTCTCGATCGCCGAAGGCATTGATTTACTAAAGAGTTGTGGCGCAGTACCAGTGTGGGCGCACCCTTATTTATTTCGTGGCGGCGCGGTTGAGGAAGTCTTAAAAGAATTAGTAGATGCTGGTTTAATGGGAGTAGAAGTATACCATCCCAGCCACAGTTCCAGCCAAGTAGAAAAGTTAAAAAAAATCTGTCTCGAATACGGTTTACTGGTAACTGGTGGCAGCGATTATCACGGCCCAGATCCAGAAAGAAATGAAAGGAAAGGGATTGAAAGTACCCAATTGAATATGCTGCATTTGCCATTAGAATTGCTGGAACCGATTAAGGTTGCTGCGGCGAGTTTGAAATAGTTTGTAACTTTTTGGGCGGGCTAGAAGCCCACCCCACAATAATTTTAGTATAACTGTAGGGTGTGTACCTCAGTTTAGATAGCGAGTAAATCGAAATAATCAACTCATTCTGACGCACCCTACTACTAGGTATCGTGCAAAAGTCGAAAAAAATCAGAAAAAATATCTGCGTTCATCTGTGTGCATCTGCCATCATCTGCGGTTTCTGTATCAAGAAAATATTTGATAAGAAGTCTACTGAAAACAAATAAAAATCACAACCAACATAAATTAATATGAAGCTATCGAGGAATTGGAGTTGAGTTAATGTTAAGGTAGTACAAACGTTAAACTACTCACCGGAGCTGATTATGAGTGTAGAAGACAGAGCAAAGGCGATCGGCAAAAATGTAGAAGGCAAAGCTCAAGAAATTTTAGGGAACATTACGGGTAACAAGAAAGACCAAGCTGAAGGCAAGGCAAAACAAGCAGAATCGGCCGCCCGCCACGCAGCAGAAGATATGAAAGATGGGGTGAAAAATCTGACAGATAAGGCAAAAAGGGCGATCGACAAATTGTAAGCTTTCGGGCATCTAATACCGATTCTCTTGCATTTGTGCAACAGTATTCAGGGCGGGTTGTTTAATGTTTTGAGTTCTAGCAGGAATCTGGCTAAACCCGCCCCTAAAAAAACTGTTGAAAACTTTTTGATAACTGCTATAAGTTTTGGTAGGAGTTTGGGCAAAACGCGCTATTTCGACTAACATTTATCGGCGTTCGCCTGCGCTTAAAAGTCTGGTTCGCCGGCCAAAAGCTCGATCGACAAATCCATCTGTTCCTTCCCCCGCGCCAAAAAACCTTCGCACTGCTGCAAACACTCCACAGCCACCGCAAACTGCTCAAAAACCTCCTCTAGAGGCAATTCTCCCGACTCCACCCGATCGACAATCGCTTCAATTCGATCGACCGTTTCCTCATAATTCCAGCCAGACTGACGCAACTTCGACTTAACCATAATATTTATTCAGCATCCAAAACTTCCACAATTTTAACCTTCAGCACGCCCCGGCTCAACCTCACCGTCAACTCCTCGCCCAATTCCAAACCCTCAGTTTGGCGAACAATCGTACCGTCACCTTGGATTACCGCCGCATAACCCCTTTCCAAAACCGCCGCCGGATTTAGCGCCGCTAACTTTTCTTGCAATACCTCCAGTTTACCAGTTGCTTGCCGCAAAGTTCGCGATGTCGCAGGCAAACGTTTTAATCGGTTTTGTAACTGTTGCAAATGCTGTTCTTCCTGCTGAAATCTTGCCCGCAAAACACTTGCTAAATTCAGCATTCTCTGCCTGTGTTCCCAGTAAATATCTGCCAAATTTGGTACAACTTGAGTAGCCGCCGCCGTCGGAGTGTGCGCTCGTTTATCTGCTACTAAATCTGCCAGCGATTCGTCTCTTTCGTGGCCAATTCCTGTAATAATTGGGATTGTGCAATTGGCGATCGCCCTGACGACTCTTTCGTCATTAAAACAAGCCAAATCCTCCGCAGAACCGCCGCCCCGCCCTAAAATTATCACATCCGCCCTACCGTCCAATTCTACCCGCGCGATCGCCTTAACAATTTCCGCAGCAGCCGATTCTCCCTGCACCCCTGTCGGCGACAGCAACACCCGCAAACCCGGATATCTTTGAGTTAGAGTCCGCTGAATGTCCCCCCAAGCTGCGCTGCTATCGGAAGCCACAACGGCGACAATCTGCGGGTGTGCCGGAATCGGGCGCTTTCTGGCCGGATCGAAGAAACCCTCAGCTTCCAAGCGCGATCGCAATTGCTGCAACCGCAAAGCCTGCAATCCTTCCCCAGCCGGTAGCGACTGTACAATAGTCAACTGGTACTCGCCCCGATTTTTGTACACCCGGATGCTTCCCAAAACCAGCAACTGTTCCCCTTTTACTGGCATTTGCAGCAATTTTTGCCGCTGAGAATTCCAGACCACGCAGCGAATCGCAGCAGTTTTGTCGGTGTCGCACAAAGTGAAAAAGCAGCCGCTGGCGTGCTGGGAAACGTTCGATACCTCGCCTGTGAGCCAAACCGAGCGCAGGTTGCGATCGCCCTCCAGCAACTCTTGCAGGTATGATGTTAGTCCGCCCACCGATAACGTTGTGTCAGGGAAAATTGAATTCATTAAACAATTGTAGATTTTAGATTTGATATTTGAGATTTAGGCTACTATATCTAAGGTATTTATTTGTAGGTCTATCCTCTGCGAGGGCTTCTCTACCGGCGAAGGTAAATTAACAGCAAACAAACTAATGATATCAGATGTCATGACTTCGATGAATGTGCTGCGCCAAGAGGCTGCGGCGATCGGCATTACTGATGCCGAAGCCAGAAAATATGGCGACCTCCGGCATAAAAGAACTTGGTCTTTGGCGATCGAACATCACCTTTCGATGCAACCACAAGCCGATCGCACAGAATCCGATTCTTCCAGTGCCATCAAAGACTCAGACCCCCAAGAGTCGAAATACTGCGGTATTCAGCTAACGGCGAATCTGGGGGAATCAGGAGTCAAAATACCGAACCAAAGAGCATCTCTGGCTTCGCCACCACATCCAGGAATTGCGATCGGGCGATCGTCCAACAATCCCGACCACCGCCGAAATCAAAAGCAAGGTTTTCAACAAGTAGTTCAAAACCACATTAAAGCACTGACAATTGCATCAGCATCCCGCACAAATCTGCCCAATTTACAACTAATCAATTGGGTTTGTCCCGAGTGTGGCTCCGATGGCGAACCAGATTGTAACTTGTGCGCCGGCTCTGGGAATGTCAGCGATATTGCAGCTATTGGGTGGACGCTAGCTTACATGGAAATGTTGGGCTGTTCTGCTCGCGAAATAGAACCCCTCAGAAAGTTTTCGCCTTCGTTGCAGATTCTGGAAGTGAATTTAAAAGTTTGTGTTGCTATCAAAAAAAGTACCGAAGTTTTAGATCGCACCCAAAAATGGGTAATCAGTCATTAGTTGTCAGTCATTAGTTATTAGTTATTAGTTATTAGTCATTAGTCATTAGTTATTAACTCTTAGTTACCCGAAACTTCAACCAAATTAAGTATTGATTCTAGCTTTTTCAGAGCAACTTCCAAATCATCGTTGACAACTTGAAAATCAAATTCCCCCGCAGCTTCAATCTCCTCTTGTGCCCGCAGCAATCGACGGGCGATCGCACTTTCAGAATCTTGACCCCGACCCCGCAATCTCCGTTCCAATTCTTCCCAAGACGGAGGTAAAATAAAAAGTCGCAAAGCCTTCGGAAACTTATCTCTAATTTGCCTTGCTCCTTCGAGTTCAATTTCCAGGATTACCCATTTTCCCTCGCCGATTCCTTGTTTGAGAGCAAAATAAGGAGTACCGTAAAAATTACCCGCAAACTCAGCCCATTCCGCCAACTCGCCAGCCTCAACCATTTGCTCAAAACCGCTGCGGCTGACAAAATAGTAGTGTTTTCCCTCAACTTCTCCCTCACGGGGTTCGCGAGTTGTCACCGATACCGAAAGATGCAATTCCCGATGGCGGTTGAGGAGCGATCGTACTAAGGTGCCTTTCCCCACACCGCTAGGCCCCGTCAAAACAATTAATTTACCGAACTTCATTTTTAGAAGAGAAACTTGTAACAATTTAAGTTTCCGCTTACTCTATACTGTAAGTGTTCAAATTGCAACTAACAAACCTCAATCATCCCGACCTTGACCTTCTTTGCCGATCGCAAAACGATTCGCCACCGTTTCCGGCTGAATCGCTGACAGGATGACGTGGCTAGAATCTGTAATAATGACCGCCCTCGTGCGACGGCCGTAGGTAGCATCAATCAGTTGTCCCCGCTCCCGCGCATCAGTAATTATACGCTTAATTGGCGCTGACTCGGGACTGACAATGGCAATAACTCGGTTAGCCGACACAATGTTACCAAAACCGATATTAATTAATTGAATATCCATGAAAATCTTAATTTATGGGTGAACCAGTAACTATCCATCCTTACTTATTATCATATATACAAAGATTTTTTATGACAAGTTTAAAATTATTCATAACTAATTTTTTGAGTTTTTACCTGCATTTTTTTTCTATTTTTTGATGCCGGGCCAGCAGTCTTTATCAAAAATTTAAAAAACTACCGCAATTGCCGCTCTATATTAAAGATTTAGTAAACTCCTCGATTTTCAGTTGCTAATAACAGCATTAGCTGTATCGAGACAAAAGCCTGTAAATGTTGCGAAATATAAAGTGAATTTCAGGGGAGAGCAGAAGTTAAGTATAATCACTGATAAAAATGACAGCAAATACTCGCAAATTGCTTATACTGACAGTAATAACACTGATGCTGCTTTGAGGAGATCTAAACCCAATATACAGCTTGCTGGCGATCGCACTTTCTCCCCAATTTTCCACAGAAACATTAGGAATTTAGAAACATACTCGGAAGCGGAAGTAGCAAGAGCTGTTGTAGTTGTCTAACCGGACAGACATAGATTTATAAAAGCATTTTTATAGTAATCTGAGTGCTGTTAAAAACAATCCAAACCAGCGCCATTTGGTTTGTAGTGAGGACTTTAGTCCTCATAAAGTATCACAACTAAAGTCCTCACTACAAACCTTTTAATTCATCAAAAAAACCGGGATTAATCCAGATACATTCACCCGCATTAATCCCGGTTTTTACACAAATGATTAAGCCGCAACTAAACCGCTGTGTCTCAACAAAGCTTTAGTGCTCGGTTCGCGCCCCCGAAAAGTTTTAAACACTTCCATCGGGTGCAAACTGCCGCCCAATCCTAACACTGTATCTCGGAAATGCTTGCCTGTAGATGCGATCGCGCTTTCATCTTCCAAACCCGCTTCCTCAAACGCCGCAAAAGCATCCGCGCTGAGAACTTCCGCCCATTTGTAACTGTAATAGCCCGCCGCGTAGCCGCCCGCAAAAATGTGTCCGAAAGCGCACAAAAAAGCGTCTTCTTTCAGAGGAGGTAAAACACTCGTAGTTTTAGCGATGCGGTTGCGGACATCGGCCACAGTTTCGCTGCCGCCCGACTGGTAGCGGTGGTGCAATTCGAGATCGACACTGCTAAAATGTACTTGCCTCAGCATGACGCTGCCGCTCATATAATGGCGCGCTGCTAGCAGTTTTTGGTAATAGTGTTCCGGCAAAATTTCCCCAGTTTCGTAATGCTTTGCCATCCCGAACAAAGTCGCGCGGTGGTAACACCAATTCTCCATAAATTGACTGGGCAATTCCACTGCATCCCACTCAACATTATTGATTCCAGAAGCCCCCGGATAGTCTACCGTTGTCAGCATATGCTGCAAACCGTGACCGAATTCGTGAAACAAAGTTTCGACTTCCAAAAAAGTCATCAAACTCGGTTTACCGTCAACCGGAGGACTTTGGTTGCACACCAAATAAGCCACCGGCAACCGCGTAGTTGTCTTTCCAGCTTCCACAAATTTAGCGCGCACCACGCACTCGTCCATCCAAGCACCGCCGCGCTTTTCTTCCGGGCGGCTGTAGGGGTCTAGATAGAAATTGGCGATCGCATTTCCGGCTTCGTCATCTATTTGGAAATAGCGGACATCTTTGTGCCACACAGGAGCTTGACCGTCCGCCGCCGTTACTGTCACGCCGAACAGCCGCTTTACTAATCCAAATAACCCATCCAATACTTGTGGTAAAGCAAAATAAGGACGCAATTCTTCGGCACTAAAAGCAAACTTTTCTTCCCGCCGCCGTTCCGACCAAAAACCAATATCCCAGTGCTTCAAATCCCCAGCTTCCGGCGCTCCTTTTTCAGCAGCAAAAGCCTTTAATTCCGCTAAATCTTTGACAGCAGCATCATAACTAGCTAAGCGCAATTCTTCTAACAAAGCTTCGACTGCTTCCACGTTGGGAGCCATTTTGCTAGCTAAGCTCAATTCGGCATAACTGCTAAAGCCGAGCAAAGCTGCTTTTTCCTGGCGCAGTGCTAAAATGCGATCGGTCAAAGGCCAGTTATTCAACTCTCCACTGCTCGCTCTCCCGACAAAAGCTTTGTACAACTTTTCGCGCAAATCGCCGCGGGTGCTGTGCTGCATGAAAGGGCCGTAACTAGGAAAGTCTAAAGTAATCCGCCAAGGGCCGTTTTCGGCATCCGCATTTTCAGCACCCGCGCTGCGAGCGGCTTGAGCTGCTAAACTCAACAAACTCGGCGGTAAACCGTCAATTTCGTCTTTGTTTGTCAGGGTGATGCTGAAAGCTTTGGTAGCGTCGAGGACGTGATTGGAAAATTGGGTAGTAATTTCTGCCAATTCTAATTGAATGGCATTAAAACGCTCTTTTTGCTCGCCTTCTAAACCCACGCCGGAAAGTTGAGCATCTCGGAGAGCGGCTTCGACAATTCGCTGTTGAGCTGACTCTAAGCTGTCCCAATTTTCGCTGGCCCGCAGCGCTTTAAAAGCTTCGTAAAGCGGTTTGCTTTGACTGACTTTGCTCCAAAATTTGATTACTTCCGGCTGCACTGTTTCGTGAGCCTCGCGCAATTCCGGGCTATTTTTCACGCCCATCAAATGTCCGACAATGCTCCAGCTCCAATTTAAACGCTCCCCGAGCCGCTGCAAGGGTTCTACTAAGCCGATCCAAGTCGGCTCCACAGAGGCTTCTAAGGCAGCTAGCGAGGCTTCTAGTTCGGTCAGAACTTGTCTGATGGCGGGGACTACGTGTTGTGGTGCGATCGCGTCAAAGGTCGGCAATCCTTTGCCAATTAGTAACGGGTTATCAGTAACATTTACGGTTGCAGTCATTTAATTTTCTTGTAACAGGTTTAAAACAGATGAACTAGACAGATTACCTTTTAAATTTGTAACACATTTGCGTTTAAAAGTGGATCTTCGCAGATGTTATATCAATTCCGGTTGCACTCAAACATGATTGTTGACAGTTGACTGTTGACTGCCAACAGTCAACTGCCAACTGCCAACAGTCAACTAACTTTCTTGCGTGTGCTGCAACTGCTTGACAACCGAGATTAAGCGCTTGAGATGAGGTTTTACAACTTCTTGTTGCTCATGTTCCAAACGGTGGATTTGAGCTTGGAATGCTGACAAATCCGGATTCGATTGGTACGAGTTTCCTTGCAGTTGGCTTTGCAAATTCTCCATGACTTTCTGGATTTCCAAGAATCGAGTATTTACTGCTTTCCAGTCGTCTCGGGTTATAGAAGTTTCTGCCAAGCCTTTTGTCGCGCTTTCGAGTTTCTCTATAGCCTGTTCGACAGCTCGGAGATTTGTCGGTTGACCAACCGATAAATCTTGCAATTCTTGGCTCACCTGCTGGCGGACATTGAGGACAGCAGATGCTACCATTTCTTGCAAAGAAGCTACCGACTCTCCCAAACTCAGCAACTGCCGCTCGATGTCTATCGACTCTTCAAAACCTTCTGTTCTAGGCATTGCAGCCATTTGCTGGCGCAGCGCTGCAATATCTGCTGACAACTGTTTCCGCAATTTAACAATTACCGTCACTGCCGTTTTTTCGACCTTATTTACCGACTTTTGCACGCTGGCGAGTTCGGAATTTTGGTGAACCCGCACTTGCTGCTCGAACCGATAGCGGTTAGCAACATTCAGCGACAAAGCCAAAGTCAGGGGCGCGACTCCGTAAAAAGCTTGACCGGACACAGCCACCGCCAAGGAACCCACACCAGAGGCCGCCAGTGAGGCGTATTCTGCTAGTTCCAGCCAGTGTCTTTGAGGAAAACTTGGCCTCAAATGGTTTCTAGCAGAGGGGTTTGGCTTCCGCACGGCTCTTTGGGTCATAGTATGTTCTCGTTGTTGGTAGGGTTGCGAGACTGGGTGGAGCATTGATTTATATCCTTTTTTGAGTTATATGTTTTAGATTATTTGCTGACACTCTTCTATTTTTACCTTATTGAGTAGGTTAAGGATAACTAACGTATGATTATGTATTTGGGAGGTTTCGGTTCGAGATCCCACAATTGGGGCTGTTAAAAGGTGAAACCGAACGCGCCCTCTATTTTACAGGACGCGGGTACGATCGGATTCGGGCGATCGTACCGAGTGCGGAGGCGGTCAACCAAACTATGCTTCATCGGATTTGAGATTTTAAATTTGAGATTTTAGATGAAAACTTAAAAAATGCGACCTACTCGCAGAAATTGAGGTGAGGAGCTGGTCTGGTGTTGCATTTTTGTTCGTGCATTGGTATAATTTACTGTTGCTCTATTTCCGGGAGCGAATTTACAGCAAAAATAGACCAATGAAATCAGAGAAACCCGAAATTGCCGATCGGCTAAAATCTATTTTTAGTATCACAATCTTTATCATTCTCGTCCTAGCAGTAGGCTTTTTAAGCGTGAATTTTATTTCAGCTCTCTATGCAAAATTTGCTTAAAATTAGGACTTACCCACGGGTGTCCAGAAACCCGGTTTTTTGCGAAAATATTTCGTCGCAGCCCGCAAACTCGGCAAAAGAACAGGTTTCTTTAGTCGGAGTGAGTCCCAGACTATTTGAGATTCCCAACTTCTTCAAGAAGTCTCGAATCTTAAGCACGAGATCATTTGTTTGGATTGCATTCTCCTTCTTCCTTCTTCCTTCTTCCTTCTTCCTTCTTCCTTCTTCCTTCTTCCTTCTTCCTTCTTTCTTCTTCCTTCTTCCCTTCTTCCTTCTTCCTTCTTCCTTCTTCCTTCTTCCTTCTTCCTTCGGCTATAATTTCAACTGTAAAGATTGTGGTCTGGATCTAGCCAGACAATGTAAAAAATATTTTCACTAAAAAATCCATGCACCCTACCGTATTCATTAGCAGATATTTGAAACTGGTAGGGAACATTTACTAGCTCAGCTTCATTGGGAATGCCAAAGCCATTAGGTTCAGTAGTATTTTTCCAAACTATGCCATGACACCGCAGACTTTTACTCTGATTGTTGATAATTTCTCGATCGTTCAATTGTGACAAATCGCGCAGCCTTCTCAAGAGAGATGCCAGATACTTAGCATCTCTACCGCCAATTGAAAACTTATCTTTATCCTCCTGGTAATACCTGAAAGAAAAACTAACTCCTTCCGGTATTTTTACATCTAGACGATTGATGCTAGATAAAGATGGCTGGCGGCGTAGATCTGCTTTTTTAATTTTCTTCGATGACACGGGTTTTGTAAAATTCTCTCATTAATTCCTTGGTAATAATAGCATGAGAAGGTTCATCTTTTGGCAAATTACCTCTAGCCTTAATCCAAGGGTCTTCACGGCGCACCATCAACTCTAACTCATAAGCATCCAGGAAGAAATATTCGTCGGACAACTCGTCTAAAAACTCTTGTACTTCTTCGGGAAACTCTGGTTTTTCGACTTCTTTGAGAATTGGCTGCCAGTCAAATTGTTCTTTGTATTCATAAAATAAAGCCGGGATAGTCGGCCCGTGCACCCAAGCTTCAAAATCTTCATCAAACAGCGGTGTATCCTCAAATGCTAGATACCATGCTTGAGCGTAGTACAATAGTTTTTGTAGCTTGTGGTTGCTGAGATAGGAGCCGACATCATTGGCGAACCAGATGTAGTAATCTGCAAGTTGGGAGGCTGTTGTGACTGTAGTTATTGTGGTCATACAACTCGAATCAATATGTTTTGTATTCTATGATAGCACAGTCTTAGGTTTTATGATTTTTGGGGTAATGCTCAATAGGCTATGATCTGTTTATTTGCAGTTCAGTTTTTCTCAGGTAAAGTTAAAGTTGATTTTTGATGAAGGTAGGCAATTAGAGATTGTGCAGGCAATTGAGCGGGTGAGAGACGAAATTATCTGGAAACCTGGAAAAGCAATGTCTCATTTACTCAAAAGGATTAATTGAGGTCATTTAGGGCCGGACGCGACTCTTGAAGAATATAATGGAGTTATCAGTTTAATTGTTAGGGATGCTGATGCTAAAGTTTATCTGTATGTCTACGGAGAAACGTTTTATCCGACAGTTGTCAGCAGTGTAAACAACACAATATGGCTGGTAATGATGGGCTTGGATGGAGTTTTAGAAACGGCTTTTCCTCCAAAGGAACCGGAAAGCTACCTGGCTAATTCAATGTTTATTTATGTAGGTTTAGTTAAGGATTTGTTATGAATACTTTGATAAAAAACTATTGTGTAATGGTTGAATTTCCTGATGTGAGTGGGGCTGAACATTTAGAAATGTTGCAACTTAGAGATGAGTTGGCAAAAGTTGAATCTCAACTGAGTGAGGAAGAGAAAGGTTTATTAGCAAATGCCGATCGACGGTTAGTTGAACAAGCAAGGGAGTTTTATGAGGAGTTGTCGAGATTTGTGGATTTAACCCAGAAGTGCAAATTTGAGGAGATTACACCTCAGCGTTGGTGGTGGTATTTGGATGTTTTGGCATTGTTGCCGAATTTGAGGAAACAAGGGTTGACAAGCGGTGTTGTTTGAAACGTTTATTCATGGTCGAGTTTTGATATACTGCCTCAGTACAGGTGGCAAAGTGTAAAGAGTTGCTTCTTTTTCTATCCAGCATCGCCGCGATAGAGATTGCAAGGCGTTGAGCAAATCTGATGATGATATTTGTCCTTTTTCTAGCAATTTTGCTAGGTTGACTGGCTGGTTTTCCCTAGCCAGCACAGACATAACTTGTTTTTCTAGTTCGGAAGTGCGATCGAACTGCTCTTGCAAAACATCTTTCAAATCTTCGGGTAACAATATGGTATCATCTATTAATAAGTCAGTCGCGCCAATTCCTAGCTCTTGAATCAAAGTCGCCACGCTTTTTAACCATAAGGGATTGCCTTGGTAGCGGTGAATGAGTGCTTCGCAGTTATCGATTTCTGCTAATCCTTTATCTTTGAGGATTTCCCGTGCGGCTGCGGTGTCTAAACCAGTGAGTTGTAAGGTACGAATGGGAGTATTTTGGCTGGTGAGTTGAGGAACTTCTTTGGGCGGTTCCCAACCGACTAGCAGAAAGCAACTTTGATGGCATAATTTTTCTATTTGTTTGAATAGGGAGCGATATTCTTCATATTTTGGTTTGTACTTTCCTGCCAATTCCCCGCTACAAAAAAGGTTGTGAACGTCATCTAAGACTACTAAACAGCGATGGTTTTGTAAATACTTAATCAGCGGTAAGCGTTTCTGGTTGGTTGGGGGTGAATCTGGGTTTTCTGACTGGGAAAAAAGCTGTGTTAGGTTTGATTGAAATTTATCGATGGTGGGGAATTCGTCTAGGGTGTACCAAACTGCGTATTCAAACTCGTGTTTGATTTGTTGTACGAGTTGTACTGCTAGGGATGTTTTGCCGATACCGCTGATTCCGGTGATGGTGATGAGGCGGCAGTTTTGTTGTAGAATCCAGGTTGTGAGGGTGTTAAGAGAGGGGGTGCGATCGAAGAAATTACCCAACTCGGGCATCTCGCTTAAGTCTTGATGTAGAGTTTTCGTGGGTTTTGAGTTAGCTGTTTCCTGATTTGGTGGGTGTGAGTTTCTTTGTTCTGGTGGGTGTCTAGCTTCTCCACAGGTGTTAAAACTACCAGTGATGTGTTGTTCGCTGACAAAGTTTGAAACATTAGAGAGTTTGAACCTCTGAATTGCCGATTGAAAATTCTTTTTATTAACATCTTCTCCCAACTCTTCTGAAAGTATTTGCCATAGTTCTGAACCTACTTTCCTCACACTACTTTCCGAACAGTCAAAGTCTTTGGCTATGTGCTTGTATGTCTCATGTTCTAGAGTGCCTTTGAGTACCGCTTCCTGTAGATCGTCAAGGTGTTGACCCGTTTTCTCGAAGATTATGCGATCGGCAAGTTTTAAGGCTTTTTTCAGGTTCATTGGGGCCGGGAGAGGTGATTTTTTTGTATTATAGCTCATATTTAAGAACATTTTTATACATCTTTGTACATTTTTGCACAAAATTAGATTAAATAGATTGAACCCTGTAAAATAACATTAACAAAATTGAACTTTGTTCGAGTAGACAAAGCCTAAGAATGACTTGTATGCTGTAACAAGCAACATTCGCTAATACATATCATTTATTCAAAATTAAGAAATATTTGAGCAACAGGTGTAACCTATGAGTTGGAGTCGGAACGTATTTAAAAATTGGTCTGAATCAGTAATCCATAAGATAGGCGACGCACTTGCCGATGAGGGGACAGGAAAAGAATATAAACAAATGGGCCGTATATTAAAATCTAGTGATATTCCTGAGTGTTCGGGAATCTATTTGTTTAGAGATTATAGAGACGAAAAAAATATCTACTGCGGTAAAACAGAAGGGCAAACTCTTCGCAAGCGTCTCACCCAACATCTTAGAGGTGACAGTAGAAAACTTAGGCAAGGCGAAGAATATACGGTTCGTTGGTTTGCAGAAGGAAGCAGTTGGTTTGGGAGTAACACAGGACTATTAGAAGCAATAGCAGTAATTTATCTCAATCCAGAAAGGAATGATGGCAATGATTGGAAAACATATCTGAGGGGACAAAATCCAACAAAAGTGTTAGATCAGGCTAAAAATTTAGGATTCTATTCAAACGATCGAGATGAAAGAGAGGAATTTTGCCTAAGATTTATAGAATATATTTGTCAAAATATATAAGATTATGCTTGACTGAGCATGGCGAATATAATAGGTTTTCATTCTAATTTAAGGAGATTTAATCATGTCTTACTCAGCAGAAATTAGTCGAAATAGCCCCACTTGCTTTCTGTTTTTGATAGACCAGTCAGGCTCTATGAGCGATCGCTTTGGTGGAGCGCAGAGTAGTCAGACCAAAGCTCAAAAAGTAGCAGATGCAATTAATAGCTTTATAGAATCGTTAGGACTGCGCTGTACAAAAGGCGACGAAGTTCGGAATTATTTTGAAATAGGGGTAATTGGTTATGGAACAGATACAGGTTCAGCCTTCACAGGTAATCTTTCTGGTCAAATTTTGCATCCTATAGGTACTATTTTCCCTAATTATATCAGAATGGAAAAAAGTATCGAGCAAAAAGAGACGGGACGTGGAAAAGTAGAAAATGTCGAAATAGATTTTCCAGTTTGGTTAGACCCAAAAAGTAGTGGTGGTACACCTATGTGTGCAGGCTTGAGACAAGCATATAATGCCTTGCAAGAATGGGTAAACAAACATCCCGATAGCTTCCCGCCCACTGTCATCAATATCACTGATGGAGCTTCCACAGATGGAGATCCCACTAATGATGCTAATAAGATTAAGCAGCTAGGAACTAATGATGGCCAAGTGTTGCTTTGCAATGTCCATATTTCTAGCACACAGGCAACACCAATAGCTTTTCCTGACTCTGAGGCAATGCTACCTGATAGTTATGCCAAATTGCTGTTTAATATATCTGTTACTTTGCCGGAACCGTTCCTGCAACCTGCAAAAGATTTAGGATTTGCAGTTAACCCCAATTCCAAAGCATTTACTTTTAATGCCGATGCTGTAAAACTAATTCAGTTCTTAGATATCGGTACGCGCCGACAACTTGACCTCATGCGTTAAACAACTGAATTTAGCTCAACTAAAGGAGGTTGGTGTGTGCCAAATGCTAAGCAGGAAAATCCTACCAACAATATGGAGGTGGTTGACTAAAAAACCCTTGACAGAAGAAGTTGCTTCACTTTCTATGTCTATTTTTGAAAAAATGAATTTGAGATGTCAAGACGTTTTTTGTATTACCAAAGGTGGCAATAGCTCAGAAGAGTGTGAAGATGCTTACGAATGCTCTTCTCTCAACTCCCAATCACCTTGGTACTGTGCTGTATCAGATGGTGCAACAGAGTCTTCCTTTTCTAAGGAGTGGGCATCAAAATTAGTCAAGTCGTTTGTTAGCAAACCTTTTGATTCTCCTGAAGAAATTAGTGATTGGTTAGAGCCACTTCAGCAAGACTGGTCAAACTGGTTATCTCAAAAAGATTTACCTTGGTTTGCTAAACGTAAAGCTGCCCAAGGATCTTATGCTACACTACTAGGTTTAAAAATAGAACAAAATACAGGCGATCGAGAGTTTAAGTGGCAATCTATTGCTGTTGGAGATTCCTGTCTTTTTGTTGTCCACAGCGAGAGCTTATTAAGTTGTTTTCCTCTAGGTCAAAGCAGCGATCTAAACAGTACGCCCGATTTAGTAGGAACCTTCCCCCAAGATAACAACACTCTAACTAAATCCGTGAAGGTAACTATGGGAAATGCTCAATCGGAAACCCATTTTTATTTAGTTACAGATGCACTGGCTGGTTGGATATTTAAAACCCTTGAATCCGAAAAAAACCCTTGGCAAATCTTAGATAATATAAATACTCAAAAGGAGTTTATTGGATGGCTAGATGACTTGCGGGTATCCCGAGAAATTCGCAATGACGACACTACACTGATACATCTTTATCTCGTCGGTTAATATAAAAATTCATGACACATTCTTCAAACCCAAAATGGCCCACAAATACTGATTACTTTAGAGCAATTGCACGTCCTGATTTATTCTTGGAGGATTCAGCACTAAATCAATGTCAAGCTAAAATAAATAAGCAGAAACGTCCTAGTTCTTGCTCTGGAAACTTTGCTATAGTTTTTAACTTATGTAATAAATCCCATTCAGGTTGGGCAGTAAAATGCTTTACAATCCCCCCACAAAAAGATGCTGAAATTCGCTATTCAGCTATTATTAGGCATCTTCTAACTCAGAGACTAAACTGGTTAATTGACTTTGATTACCAGACCAAAGGTATTTTGATAGATGGTCAATATTATCCAATTGTGAAGATGGAGTGGGTTGAAGGTAAAAAAATCGATCGCTATATTACTGATAACTTAAAAAATAAACAAATTCTTAAGAGTTTATTTCAGCAGATACAGAACTTACAACAAGCATTACGTTCTCGACAAATTGCTCATGGAGACTTACAGCACGGCAATATTTTAGTCACGCAGTCAGGGGAAATAAAGTTAGTAGATTATGATGGGATGTATGTACCTGCACTCAGTGGAAAACCACCTAATGAAAGTGGACATCGAAACTATCGACATCCTAAGCGTTCCTCCAAAGATTATAACGAGGAAGTTGATGATTTTTCGTTTGATGTAATCATGCTCTCATTAGCTGCTGCTATGAGGAAACCCAATCTATGGCATCAATTCCACGTTGATGATGAAAATTTTTTATTTGTGGAAGCAGATTTTAAAAACCCAGATCAATCTAGTGTCTTTAGCAGTGTTGCTCAAATCAACGATCCAGATGTTCAATTTCTTTTGCAACGGCTGATTTGTAGATGTAAAAACCTACCACTACCAACAGTGCAAACAGCCAATACCCAAACAAGTCAAACTACTCAGTCAAACCCTCAAACCCCTGGAAGTTATACAACTGTACAAGTTACACCCTCTCAAAGTACAGGAGGAACGATAAAAATATCCCGTCCTTGGCCGATTTGGTTAACAAGGCTGTTAGTTCAGGTAAACAATCAGTTGCTAATACTATTCCTAGTATCTTTGCTGGTAGTGGGATTTTATTGGCTAGTACAGTTGTGGAATACACAAGATAAACTAACCCCAATTCAAACTGTGGAAAAATTCTATGAAACTGCACCTAGTAACCCAAAAGCAGCTTTAGAATTAGGGAGTGACAAATTTAAAAAACTGGTTGCACTTGATAGTAAATTTTGGAACTCCGTCGAAAAAATTAAATTATTTGATACCCAAATTTTAGGTAAATCCGAAAGTAATATATCGTTAAAATTATTTGTAAAATATTTTATGAAAGATGGGACTAGCAAATGCGAACCAACAATTATTGAATTGGGATTATACAATCAAGAAAATAAATGGCTCATTAATAATAATGTTAAGCTGCTAGAGTCTTGTCCAAGGAATTTACAATAGACTAAATCTAAATAAATTTAATACCATTAAGTATGATGAAAAAATTAATGTATTTGGACGTTAAAACTAGGCATTATATCTACCACTTATCAAACTTGCAAGATTATGTGTTGTATAAAAAAATAGTAGTCAACAGCGCTAACAAATCTTCTGAAAATAATGAAAACCACCAAAAACAAGATTTTCAGGAAAAAGGTAGAATAGATGTGAAACCTTTTCTAGATCCGTCAGATGGTGGAGATCTGACGCCAAAAAAGCCTGAACAAATACCCTTTTTAGTTGTTATTATTGTTAGTATTATAGTATTATGGGTAATAGCTAATAGTTTGTCTCCACTCTTCAGACAACGCACACCAAACGAGGAAAATGATTCTAAAACATTAGAAGAAGATCGTCCTATTCAACCTACGTCTAGCGAAGAGCAACACTCTATTACTGTTCCTTCAGAGACAGTTACTTATACTGATAATTACGCCGCTAGCCAAGAAGAACAGCCAATAATTAGCGATAATTTGCAAGATATGACACCCAATCAAGCAGAACAAGAAAGCTTGACAGTAAAACAAATTTTTGATTCTAACAAAATAGACAATCAAGAAGCTAATAATTATGAATAAGTTTGGCAAGCTCACTAATTTATTATTAGAAATAAGCTTGAGTTGTTTACTACTTAGTTCCTGTAACAACTTTGAAAAAGCAGACGGTATAGAATTAACTAACTTGATTTCACCTGAAAATAATAGTTATAGTGCAAAATTCTATGCGGGAAATCTGCCCTATGACGGTGGAAAAACAGCAGTACCAATGGTCGTTTATACTTCTGAAAACGGCAGACTTTACTTTTGGTTGCGACTGCAACCTATAGGGGTTAAGTATCAAAGTGATAAAAGAGCGGAAGAAGTAGCTCAGAGATTAGATCGATATAGACTGGAAAAAATGTTGAATCTGGCTTGGGGAACTTTAAATAAGGAACAGATAATTTGTGCATATACAGAGAAAAAACCTAGTCAATGCCAACTTGTAGTTACAGTTCCCCCAGATATAGATGTAAAGCAAGTGCTAACCCTATTGCAATGCAAACTGAACTCTCCTGATGACCCTAAATGTTCCGTTCCTATTAAAAGTTAAAATAGGTTACTATTAAAAATTGAAATATAAGAGAATTTATTCTTAACTTTTCTGGTTGCACGAGGGATATAGTCAGGATTTGGAGATGAGAGCGCGATCTCCCTTTGCGATCGCCCCTCACACCAAATACCAAACACTGCAATGATTTTACCAAGAGCGATCGCCCTTCGCCCATCAAGATCGATCGCCCTTTATTGTTTCTGATAAGCGATCGCCTAAAATGAAAGAGCGATCGCCCTTATCTAATTCACAGCCAACAAACTCGACATATTCAGCACTTTTTATGGCAATAAATTACTTTTTAGGATGCTTTACTTGCCATCTTCATTCTTTTTTTTCTACGTTTCTCTGCAATTCTTTTGCCAATTTCTACTTCCCCAAAATCCACCCACATCACAGCCATTTTAAACTCCACACCCAAAGCCGCGCTAACTTCAAGAAGTTCTATAAAACTAGCACATTGATAATTCTTATCCTCACATTGCTTAATTCGCTCCGGGTCAATTCCTATAATTTCTGCTAGTTCTTGCTGGGTTATTTTGGCTGCCATCCGAGCTTTTATCAAAGCAAATGGCAACTCAGTTAAATTATCAACTGTAATTTCAAGAGACTGACTTTTGTCACAATTCATCAATCTTTCATATTCAGCTATTTCTGCTTCCAACTTATCTACATGACATTGCAAAGCACCTCGCCCTGCGTCCCATTTCAGAAAATCTTTTTTCTTAGCGTCTTCATCTCGCTCCATCGCTGCCATAGTTTTTTTAAACTTTTCTACCCATTCTTGACTAAATTCATACTGTGATTCATCTTTAATCATGGTTTCCACCTCATTAAATCTATCGCTATGATTCCTTTTTTATTTTGGTCTCTGTCAGTCTGAAAAAATTCAAAGGAATTCTCGCCGTAATTGCCGACAGGTTGATCGGAGGGAAAAATCTCCCCTCTATACTTAGCTTTTTGGGCATTCCGATCGGAATAATTGAACAATCGAGGAGCATTAACTCTCAGATTATCCATATCTACAGTTTCGCGATCGTAACAAGCATCAAAATCGTTAGGATCTGGTTCGCTGGTGACGAAACTACCATTAAGATAAATAGTCCTACAGCCTGCTGCTTTTAATTGCGTCATTGCCAGTTCCAATCCATCGATCATCCGCTCTCTCTTATAATTCGTACCAAATTTTTTATTGAATTCCTCCCATTCGCAAAAATGAACTCCTGGTGGTAGATTGCCGTTTTCATCGAATTCTGGAATCACTTGGTCACACTCATTTCACACATTAACGATTCGTCTCTTAATCTTACCATAGTTATTATTATAACTCACCTGTATCTAGACGACAGACTCGCTATAGGTGTAGAGGAAGGGATTGCCCGATCGCCCCTCACACCAAATACCAAACACTACGATGATTGTACGAAGTGCGATCGCTTGAGTAAAAAAGAGCGATCGACACTCGTTATAATCAGAGTATCAATCCTCCACCAGATGCCGCGATGACTATCAAAGAACTCCTCATCCAAGAAATCGATACTACCCCTGACGAACTGCTTGCGGATCTTCTTAGTTTGGTGCGATCGCTCAAATCGCCTTCACACCCCCAAGTCAATACCTACGAACAACTGTTAGATCGCATCGACTACCTAGAAGCCATCATCGGCATCCGCAAAGGACTTGAAAGCTTCGATCGAGGTGAAGGTATTCCAGCCGAGAGAGCTATGACAGCGCTACAGCAGCAGTTCAACATCCCCCCTCGTCTATGAGTTATCAAGTCCTAATCCAACCACCCGCCTTTCAAGAAATTGAAAACGCCTACCGTTGGATGTGCGATTATCTGAGTGCTGATGCCGCAAATCAGTGGTACTACGACCTCCAAGATGCGATCGCATCCCTGGAACAGTTTCCTTACCGTTGCTCAGTTGCACCCGAAGCTGCCATCATTGGTAGGGAAATTCGACAACTGTGGGTTGGTAAAGGAAAAACCCATCGGATTCTGTTTGTGGTGGAGGGCGATACCATCGCAATAATACACGTTCGTCACCGCCGTCAAGCCCCTCTAGGTACTGAACCGCCAAAGTAATCGCATGAAATAGTCAATCAAGGGCGAGCGCCCCTAACACCAGATACCAAACACTGCGATGATTGTACCCAGCTCGATCGCCCTTCACACCAAATACCAAATCGATGTCTGCGGTACAATCAAGGTAAAACGCATGATTAATCTTTCAAAAATTACCACGCTCAACTGACTGGTGACTAACTAATGCAAAAACTTGCGAACTTGATATTCGCGACTTTCGACGATCGCAATTTGCAAATCGCCCATTTTCGCATCCAACTCCTCGATAGTGCTTTGTGGTACCAACTTCCACTTCTCCCTGGTTTCCCAGCGAATCAACATTACCACCTCATTTTCCACCGGATCTACCCAAATTTCCTTGCCTAAAAAACCGTCCAAACTTTTTAGTCCCGCCGTCCAAACTTCCTCATCTCGCTGAATAAACTGCTCCCACTTTTCTTGAGGTACTTTAAATCTGAGCCACTCGATTACCATATTATTTCCTATTTGTAAATAGCTAATTAATCGTTTCCGGCTGCATCGGAATAATAAAATCGAGTCAACAGTTAACACTCAACCATTCAGTTTTTCGACCGCGAGTCAACAGTCAACAGTTAACAGTCAACAATCACCTGACGGTACAACCGGAATTGATATTAATCGTTGCCGATCGCAATTTTAACTATCAACTCAGTTCCTGCTCCCGGACGAGAAACGCAGTGCAGCTTACCGCCGTGCTTTTCTACTACCAAATACTGGGATATTGCCAAACCCAAACCTGTACTCCTGTCCTGACATTTAGTGGTAAACAAAGGGTCAAAGATGCAGCCGAGAACTTCTTCAGTCATGCCGGGGCCGTTGTCGCTAATGGCGATCGCAACTTCGTTTTCCCCTACCACAGAAGTCCGAATCCGAATTTCGGGATTGAATATTTCAGTTCCAGAGCCGCCCGCAGACAACAAAGACTGACTTGGCATTTTACCATACTTTTTGGGATTTCTCCCGCCTTCTTCCAAAGCGTCGATCGCATTTGTCAACAAGTGCATGAACACTTGATTTAACTGTCCCGCATAGCAGCGCACTCGCGGCAAATCCCCGTATTCCTTGATGAGATTAATTCCAGGGCGTCCGCCTTTAGCTTGCAGGCGATTTTGCAAGATTAGCACAGTGCTGTCCAAACATTCGTGGATATCAGCAGGCTTCATCAGGGCTTCGTCGGTACGCGAAAACAACCGAAGCGACCGCACCACATCCCGAATCCTTTCCGAACCGACTTTCATTGAATTTAGCAGTTTTGGCAAGTCTTGTTTGATGAATTCCAAGTCTAATTCTTCCATCCAATCTTGAATTTCCGGCACGGGAGCGGGATAATGCTTTTGGTAAAGCTCGAGCGAGTGCAGTAGTTCTTGAATGTAGCCGGTGGCGTGGCTGACATTGCCGGAAATAAAACTAACTGGATTGTTAATTTCGTGCGCTATTCCTGCTACAAACTGCCCCAGAGTAGACATTTTTTCAGTTTGAACCAGTTGAGTTTGAGTTTGCCGCAAAACTAACAGCGCCCGCTCTAATTTTGCCGCTTGCTGTCGCAGGCGCTCTTCCGACTCTTGCAAAGCCAAAAGAGACTGTTTGCTTTCTGTGATGTCCAATCCCACAAATACCGCAGCCGTATTTTTGTGATATTTTTGAGCGACAATTAAATAAGTTTTATTTTCTCCTCTGATGTTCGTTATTACTTCTTGAGATGTCTTGTTTTGGGCGCTGGCAAAAAAATCGTATACTAAATCGTTAAATTTGGGACTTGTATCTAAAAAACCTACTTTCTGACCTACAAAAAGTTCGGCAGGCATTTGGTAAGCGGTAGCTAAATGTCGGTTTACTCCCAAGTAGCGCAAATCGGAACTTACCCAAGAAACTAATCCGGGTACGGCATCCAAAACGGCTTGAAGTTGCTCTTTCGCCTCTAAAAGCCCTGATTCTGCGGCTTGGCGATCCGAAATGTCCCGGGCGATCGCACAGCGGTATTCGCAGCCGCCATATTCTAAATAATTGATTTTAACTTCGACGGGAAAACAGGCACCGTCTTGGGTTTTGTAAGTGGTTTGAAAAGTGAGGTTGCTGTGCTGTTTGAGTTGCTCCCAATGCTCGGGCCAATCCGATACAGACAACTGCGAATCGATGTCGCTAACCATCAGGTTTAGTAGTTCCGATTCCGAGTAACCGAACAGATGACACGCGGCTTTGTTCGCGTAGCAAATTTGACCGTCGGAGGTAGTAAAAAAAACTGTATCCGCAGCATTGTCGAGGGCAATTTGAGTTAGTTCCAGTGTTGTTTCTAACTGCGGGCTACTGACATTTGAGGTAAATTTATTGTAGCAATTTGTTTGGGCCACATCCTCAGCTATCTTTTCGGCAAACAAGATCAAACCGCCGATCGCACCAGAGCTATTTTTCCAAGGCTGAAATACCCATTTTACCGGCACGCCCAAAGAACCTTCGATTTGGTCTGCTACAGATAGGGGCGATCGCCCTGCCACAAACTCGCTGTATTCCAAAACTCCAGCCAAACAAGCCCGAGCATTTTGCTGCCAATATTCCGGGAGATTCGGGAACAGTTCCCAATGAGAGCGGCCGATCGCCTCCCCGCAGCCGAGCCCGCAATCCGTTTCCCAGCGACGAGAAACCGACACATAGCGCATTTCACAATCTACCATTGCTACGGCGTCGGCGGAGCGCTCTACAAACCGCCGAAATCGCTCTTTACTCTCCGACACGGCTGCCTCTGGGGTTGTGGGTGGGCGATCGAGATTCTCCCGCAGGCATACCTTCGGAGTCTCCGACTTTGTTGCTGAACTGGCGAGTATTTGCACAGTTTGGGATTTGCTCCATAGCTGTCAGTCAATTTGAGATGTGAGATTTGATCTCGACTCCACAGATGAATCTGGGACTTTGAAGATTCTTCTAAAATTTGACCGCCACGACAGCCCTGCTGCAGCCTGTATCGTTTTTGATCCCGGTCAATTTTGAAAAATTCTGTTTCATACCAAATCCGGGTTTGAGATACCCTTAATGAACCAGTCCGCAGGCGGCCGACAAAAGTTTGTGTAAACCTGGTTTCAACCGTCGAATCATCAAGGGGGTATCTTACCCGGATTTTGTTTCAGACCACAAATGCTGTTCCCCTGATTTGCTCTATTGGTCTCGCCCAATAGAGGGTGTTACCGATCATTAATATCATTTTTGATGGGGATGTGTCCATAGGTACTTAATAAAAATTTTCCCAAACTTTTCAATTATGAAGATTTCTTCAGAATCGTGAGGTATTTGGGCTCTCCCGAACTTATGGTGATAACTTTATCTAATGATCAAAGCAAGCTAATACGCGATTTCTCAAATTTTCAAAATTAGAAAATCCATACCCTTCTCGCATAATCAACTTAATTCGATTGTTAATTCCTTCCATCACTCCACTGGTTGTGCGATCAAGAAAGTAATTACAAATGCCCTCAAAATGATTCTCAATTGTTGATGTAGATTCTCTCAAAAATACTTGTGCGTGATTCAGCCATTCTTTGAGTTTTTGATGCCCTTTTTTGACGGTGAAATTAGTTTCATATATTCTTCTAAAATTTTCCTTCATCTCATACGCAATCCTCAAACATTCTGATTTCTTTAATGTCAATTCTAATTTATCAAGCTGAAGAGGATTAAGATTTACTCTATTACTTAATAATAAATATTTACTACATCTATCGGTAATTCCTGCTGCTGTACGCAATTTATTTAAATTTCGATTTACAACTTTCATTACATGAAAACGGTCACTAACAATTTTGGCATTTGGGAATACTTTTGTGATGACATTAGGGAATCCTCCCCACATATCAAAGCTCACCTCTTCAACTTGTTCACGAACCTCAATTGGTTGTGTCATAAGAACTTCAATGATTTCGTCTTGACGGTGAGAGTCAATCATTTCAATCAAATTACCCTCAGAAATATCACTGACAACAGTGACAAATTTTCCTTGAGCTTTTCGCATACTTATTTCATCAATAGAGATTCGCTTAGCTGACTTCCAACTTGTTTTTTTTTTTGAGCTTGATTACCTGCTCAAATATTCCTTTTATTTCTTTATAGCTCAGTTGTTCTTCTCGCCCAATTTGCTCCATATTCGATTGTTGAACACGCTCATAAATATTTTGTTCGTATCGT
>NZ_JADEWV010000066.1 GCF_015207455.1 Microcoleus sp. LEGE 07076 | reverse complement strand
AATTGCTCGTAATTTAGCACTCAATCTTTATCGAGAAGCTGGAGAAACAAATATGGCACAGGCACAACGGCTCGCGGGCTATGGTCTAGACGTTTTGAAGAAGCTGTTTAGAATGAAATAGCCCTGGGTTATCTTGTGTCACCCTACGCACCGCAATACATTTTGCAGACCAAGACCTAATCAAGGTCTTCTGAAGTTTGCGAACTGCTTTAACATCACCACATTCACTCGCTTGGAATATGCGCTTTTGCAACTTAAAAGTCACCCGTTCTAGCTTTCGCCAGTTGATGTCTTTCCACTCCACCGTCTGATTATTCAGCGTTTTAGATATATTCATTGCTACTTGTTCTACTCCGTTGGAATTACCGTGTATCTGTCAGCATATCTCTGTCATTACAACAGAACATTCGCTTTTGATACCATCCCTCTCTTAAGTATCATTCGTTAGCTACTTACTGGTTCTCGACCTTTCCCAGAGATAATTAAGAGTTACTTCGTTCCGATTACACATTGGTTGAGTCTTTAGCTGTGATGCTCTCCACCGGGGTTACGGGCGGTGCATATAAGTCGGATTTCCAACCGCTTAGCCCTATCCTTACCTTTTGGCTTGGTGTTAGTTAGTCTTTACCATATCTTACAACGGTTTTATCCTTAACTCAGCCATTACACCATTGTGGTTGACGATGGTTGAAACACATCTTTGCTTGCGCTACGCATGGACTCTTGCTTGACAGTTACCAAATTTGGCTTTCAGTAGTTCTGCCTTTTAACCCCGCTTTAGACTATTAGTTGCTACCCAATAAGCTAGGGGTTATGCTTTCACCTCTGCACTTGAGGGGTAGGACTTGGGCTGAACCCTCACCTACAAATGTAATCAGTTGTTACCAGTCTCATCAACTGGACTAATTTTTCTGTAAGCTTTTCAGCTTACTTTAATTTAAAGGAATCGCACGGAAATATACCACCCATCTGCTTTTCTGATAACTGTACCCGTCTTAACTTTGAATCCTTTTGGTATGGGACGGTGAAAGACCATAGGCACTTGACCTATTTTTGTGAGGCTAATACAAATCCTGTTTTGTTCATCTTTGACAATATCTAAGTTGTCTAATTGAGGGTAAGTGAAGGATTTGTAGTAGTGAAGCCCTTTGAATCTTGGCTTGCTCTACGATTGCCGTTTTTGTCGGGCGTGGTGAAGTTTGAAAAGGAAGTTTCAACTCGGTTGACGACATCTTGCAAAACCTGGGAATCTAACACTTTATAATCAGGGAATAATTTTTTAGTGTTTTTCAGGTCAGCTAATTGTATCGTCTGCCACTGTACATATCCGCCTTCAATGTTTGAGAAAACATCACCTTTCCTGGTTAGAGGATTGCCTGACTCATCCTTTTTTCTGCCATCCCTAGTTTGCACTCTAGTCAAGGGAATATTTCGATAAATCTCTTCAACAGGGACTATCGAAACAATCAATGGGCAGGCGTTGATAGGTGTTCTCGTGGTTTCCCACTACCTAAATCTTTCGCCGAGTCGGTAGTTTTACTGCCGACGGCAGAGTTCTAAATGAGCCACAATAGTTGCTAGTTGGGGCTTGGTTGGTTTGAGGCGGTATTTGTAAGTGAGTTGCATTTTTAGCTGCTTTTTTCGACCTACCTTAATCTACCATTTCTTTTGTTTTAATATCTAGGAAGTACATCAAAGTTAAAGGTACTCGCAATGTCTAATTGTCGGTTTCCGTACCTACACCCGACGAGCCTTTCATCCCTGCGGTAATTTATTCGGGGTACTTCGCGCAGCGCTCAGATTAATCCCCTCTAAATATACCCAGGGACTTCCCGGCTGGTAGTTAAAGGCTTTGTGACTCTGATGGCTAATTTACTCAACAATCGAACCATTCATTTGGAGCGTTGGAGCTCCTTCCCTCAAACTCCTGTGGATGCCTTTTATGCTTGTAACTCCTCTTAGTTGTAAAAAACCTACACCTGTCAGACGGGGGCACCGCCCCACTCATTGTTTTATTGTTTTTTACATAAAATTTAAATGCCGCAACAGC
Source organism: Microcoleus sp. LEGE 07076 (assembly GCF_015207455.1). Taxonomy (GTDB): domain Bacteria; phylum Cyanobacteriota; class Cyanobacteriia; order Cyanobacteriales; family Microcoleaceae; genus Microcoleus. The sequence goes on along the minus strand of NZ_JADEWV010000066.1, from coordinate 27,185 downwards.
TTACCAAATCCGAGTTTGGTATGGGCTTTATCTTCTGACTCTTCTGTTTCCTCTTCTCTGGGCGCTTTTCGCCTCGAAAGTGGTTCGATCGTAAAGGGGGTATGTTACCCGGATTTTGTATAATTGGACGCGGCGGACAAGTCGTGAAGCTCTCAATGTACTAGCTAGTAGGAGTTTTTAAACCAGCAGTCATTTTTTCCAGTTTTTTTTTGACTAAACGGGACTTAATGAATTCCCACCTCCTCGATAGTGCTGTTGTGTTGCATGACTCATTGCCTCTGCTAAATGCTTCTTCAAAGTGACATCGGGTAGTGGCCCTTTTAAATGATTCCAAGGCAAAACCTGCTCCAAATCCCACTCTTGAAAAACATAATAATCCATCTCCGGTAACTGTCCCCGTAACTCCTTAAAAGCCCGCCGATAACTGCCTAAAGTATCGCCGTAATGCCGGACTAATTCCAACAGCTTAGACAAACGCCGATCGCCCTTGGACAACAAACCCTGAATTACCGACCAATTATAGCTTTCAGGTCTAAATTCTAAACCTAATTTCCGCAATTCTTTATCTAAAAACTTCAGTCTCTTCTGGGCATCTTTATTCACTCCAAACCACTGAAAAGGAGTGTGAGATTTCGGAACAAAAGTGCTGCATCCCAAAGTCAACCGCAAACCGGGAACCGCTTTTTTAATCGCCCGCATCATCGCCACTGTCTCCTCCAAATCCTCCATTTTTTCGCCGGGAATTCCCGCCATACCGTAAAGTTTAATACCCTTTAAACCGCCAGCCTTAGCATTGATAGCTGCCTGGATAATTTCGTCATTGGTGAGTTTTTTATTGACAATCTTGCGGAGGCGTTCGCTCCCGCTTTCCACCGCAATTGTCACAGATTTGCTGTCTCTGTTTGTCAAGATTTCTGCCAATTTAACAGTCACCGTATTCGTCCGTACCGAAGAAAGACTAAGCCGCACGCCGTCGTATTTCGGATGATTCAAATGTTCCAGCAACGCTTCAAATTCCGGGTGCTGAGTCACAGAAGCACCCAACAAACCCAAACGATTAGTGACAGCTAAACCGCGGTCGATCGCCGGAATTAGCGAATCCTCCAAACTCGCAGTTCTAAAAGGCAAAGTCAGATAACTTGCCAAACAAAAACGGCACATTTCTGGACAACTGCGAACCACTTCCACCATATAAATATTTTCCCAAGCGGCTTTTTCTGTCACCACAGTAGAAGCAGATAAAGTATTGCCGCGATAAGTCTGTTTTTCTACCGCACTGGGAATTCCCGAATCGACAGGCTGAATCGTTTTAATCCCCTCAGTCGCTTCCAAATAAGTTACTTCGTACAAACTGGGAACGTAAACTCCAGGGACTTGGGCTAAGTGCCGCAATTTAGTTGGTCTGTCGGCTTTACGCACTTGCTTGCAAGCATCAATAAAATTATCAATGAGATATTCGCCATCTCCCAGCAAAATCACATCAAAAAAATCGGCAAAAGGTTCTGGATTAGCCGTTAAAACGGGGCCTCCGCCGAATACTATGGGATGGCTATCGGTGCGTTGAGATGCCCAGATTGGAATTTCTAGAGATTCTAATAAATTGAGAATGTTTACATAGTCGAGTTCCCAAGAAAGCGAAAATCCCAGTAATTCTGGATGTCGGGGAAGTTGTTCGCGGATATCAGTAAATAAACGGCTTACTTCAATATCCGATCGCACAGCTAAAGTAGCCCACACTATCTGATATCCGAGACTGGTGATGCCAACCGTGTACTCGTTGGGAAAAGCAAAAATAGTCGGAATAGCATCAACATCGGGGGTTGCTGGAACAAATAACAGGCGTTCTAGGGCAAATGGGTTAGGACTCACGGCAAGTTTAGGATTAGCAATATATAGCCTTTCTCACAAAGATGAGATACTAATGGGCATGGGGCAAACAGGGCAAACAGGGCAGACCTCACCACGCTTGAGAACCGCTATAATATCTCATTATAGTTGCAAAAGTGTAGAAAAACCAGTTTGTAGTAAAGACTGAAGTCTTTTGTTTCCCAAGTCAGTAACAAGGACTAAATTCCTTACTACAAACTTATTATAATTTTCCCCAAAATCAATCTTTATTCTTTCAAATAATAACTAATCACAAATAAATTCTTCAAATTTACTCACAAAAAAACTAAAGTCCTTACTACAAACTTATTATAATTTCCCCCAAAATTAATGTTTATTCTTTCAAGTAATAATTAATCACAAATAAATTCTTCAAATTTACTCGGAAATAGAATCGTGTGAGTCCCGGTTTCTCGGCGGCGGTGCACTGTGAAAAGTCGCAATCAGCAAACAGATAATCCCAGCATTAATAAACACATCTGCCAGATTAAACACGGGGAACCGAATTATCCGAAAATCTATAAAATCTACAACGTGACCCAAAACAAATCGATCGATCCCATTCCCCAGTGCTCCCCCCAAAATCAAGCCGTAGCCAGCTTGTTCCCAGCGATTAATTCGCGGCCCGAACCAAGCCAGCACCATCAATCCCACACTCACGCCCAAAGACAGCCAGCGCAACCAAATCGCCCCGCCATTGCTAAACAAACTAAAAGCCGCACCGGTATTAACAACATAAGTGAAGTGAAATATTCCAGGTAACAGCGGCTGAGTCTGCGGAGGAACCGTCAAGTCAAAATTTTGGACTACCCAAAACTTACTCAGGTGGTCTAAAACTAAACTAATAATAGCAGCAACCCAGAACAACGGATTTCTTTTAAAACGCATGGATTAGCCAATAGAAGATGGGGTATCGGATCTGAAAGAATTTATTCAAATCTCGCGTGTCATTGCGAGCAGAATGCTGTGCAGCAAAGCAATCCCAGCCGCAGCGAGATGTTTTTCCCGTTTGGAAATGACAGTATAACCTGATTTGACACAATTACCAATTACCAACAGCACGACACCGAAGTCACGAATACAGGGATAGCTATTTTTCCCAATTCCCAATCAATAAAACATCAAGCGCCGCAAAGTAAATGATAGCAATGCGATCGCACAAACCAACGCCAATTGTCCCGGCATGGGATAAACCGAATATTTCAGAATCTCATTGAATAAAGGTGCTTTTTTGCCCGGAATCAGCAAGTAATTAAGAATTAGATAAATTAAGCCGATCGCGTGCACTGTAAATAAACCGCACAAACAGCTAAAAGCCATAGACTCCAGCCGCGAAGCCACCTTAAAAGCCACCCAGCCACACACCCAAGCACCAGGCACAAAACCCAGCAAATACCCAAAACTCGCTTCTTTGAGATAGCCGATGCCGCCGCCTTGAGAAAAAATCGGCCACAAAGTTAATCCTAATACCAAATAGGCAATTTGCGAGAGAGCAGCAGCATTTTTGCCGCCCATGCAGCCTACTAGCAACACGGCTCCAATTTGATAAGTAACACCTAAAGAGTACGCCTGAAGTCCGCGATCGTCCCACAACCCGATCGGAATTGTCACAGATGCTGGCAAAAAAGTGCCTCCTATCGTTAGGAGCAAACCAATAAAAGCCCAGATTAATTCAATAGGAGCAGGCATGATCGTCAAACAGCATTCACAAGAACATATAAGGCAGAAGGCATTTGTCAGATGCAAGCTTGAAGGCCCGCAGCTTTTAAATTCTCAATACTACCACTACGGTCAAAACAACTACCGTTCTCTGGTTTTCTCGTTCTTTCTTCCTGGATATTCCGATCGTGGCAATGGGGCATTTTTCGCGATCCTCTTCGAGGGCTTCGCTAACGGGCGATCGAATGCTTGTTTTGCTTGTTTACCTACCAATTGCTCCTCTCTTTACCTTATATTCTCACACTTGTCAAGCCCATCAACAAATTTAATTTAATATTAATTAATATTAAATTGCGATTAAATGTAAAGATTCTTAACCTAACCTTTACTTTCGTGCGATATGCTGGTGCGGGACATCCGTATAATGATCGCAGATTTTGTATACCTATGCTTTTTCGTCTGAACCTGATTAATCCGAATCGTGTGACAACAGCAATTTCCGCTGCGGCGATCGCCCTCAGCTTAGCAGCTTGCGGCGGCAGCACAACCAGCAGCAGCCCCAGCCCCGGCGACACCGCAGCATCCCCTGGCGCATCCCCCGTTGTAGCCACAGCAGCCAACACCAAACTCGCCCTAACCTCAGACGTAGCTCTGACAGCAGCAGGCGCTTCATTCCCCGCCCCCCTCTACCAGCGTTGGTTTCAAGACTTTAACAAAATCAACCCCAAAGTACAAATTAACTATCAATCAGTAGGCAGCGGCGCCGGAGTCGAACAATTTACCAAAGGCACAGTAGACTTTGGAGCCAGCGACACCGGCATGAAAGACGACGAAATCGCCAAAATTCCAGCAGACAAAGGCGTGCTCTTGCTCCCCATGACAGCCGGCAGCATCGTCATCGGCTACAACCTGCCAGACGTACCCGAACTCAAACTGCCCAGAGACGTTTACACAGAAATCTTCCTAGGAAAAATTACCAAGTGGAACGACCCCAAAATAGCAGCAGCCAATCCGGGTGTTACATTGCCAGACCAAAACATCACCGTCGTCCACCGTTCCGACGGTAGCGGTACAACCGCCATTTTCACCAAACACCTTAGCACCATCAGCCCCGACTGGAAAGCAGCAGTAGGCGAGGGCAAAACAGTACAGTGGCCCGTAGGTGTAGGCGCTAAAGGCAACGAAGGCGTCACAAGCCAACTCCTGCAAACCGCCGGCAGCGTTGGCTACATAGAATACGGCTACGCCAAAAACAACAACGTCAAATTTGCATCTTTGCAAAACAAAGCAGGCACATTTGTCGTACCTACAGACGATTCAGCTTCTCAAGCTTTAGGAACTACGCCCCTCCCGGAAAACCTGCGAGTATTTATCGAAGACCCCGAAGGCGCTCAATCCTATCCAATTGTCACCTACACTTGGATGCTCGTTCCCAAAAAAGTTGCCGATCCCAACAAAGCCAAAGCCATCGAAGCAATGGTTGAATACGGCTTAACCGAAGGTCAAAAAGTTAGTGCTGAATTGGGCTACGTTCCTCTGCCCCAAAGCGTCAGAGAAAAAGTTGCTTTAGCAGCCGACGGCATCAGCCCCGACTACAAGATTGAGATTGGCAAATAGTGACTGTTGACTGTTGACTGTTGACTGTTGGCTGTTGTCTGTTGACTGTCAGAGGGAAAAAATCCCTTTGGCTTGGCAAGGGGGTAAAAAAAAAGAAGAAGCAAGAGAGATATTTCTGTAGGGGCGGGTTTTACCAGAAATAATTGCCTAAAACCCAAAATCTTGTAAACCCACCCCCACCCAACTTCGATATCTTTCGGTGCATCTATTTATGTAGATACCGAGCGGGTGCGTCGCCACCAACAATCTACCGGGAAAGCTCTAAAATCTGGCAGCGACGCACTCTACAAGGGGCAGGTTTTACCAGAAACATTTGTTGAAAAGTCAGGAAATTATCAACCTACTATTCTTGAATTTGATCTATAGTCTTTCTTTCTGCTTCCTTCCAGCTAGATTTTTCGGAAAAAGGCTATTTCTCACTACTATTTTTATAGGGTTTCTGTCTATGATTTCAGATAGTAACAGCGATCGATCGGACAAACGTTCCCGCTCTCAAGCAGAAAAGTCCTTAGACCAAGGCTTTATCTGGCTGACTCGGATTTTGGGAATAGGAGTTGGCCTAATTTTGCTGGTAATCGCCATGACGGTTGCTTTCAGAGCGTTACCAGCGATTCAGCAGTACGGTTTGGGCTTTCTGTTTGGCAGTGATTGGAATCCGGTTAAAGAAGAGTACGGTGCGCTGCCGATGATTTACGGGACGATCGTCAGTTCGGCGATCGCGCTCCTAATTGCAGTACCATTAGGATTAGGGACTGCCATCTTTTTGAGCGAAGACTTTTTGCCGCTGCCAGTGCGTACAGCTTTGGTTTTTTTAGTAGAACTTTTAGCCGCCATTCCCAGCGTAGTCTACGGTTTATGGGGAATTGCTGTATTGATTCCCATTATTACCAGCATCGGCAAGTTTCTCCACGGTAACTTCGGATGGCTGCCGATTTTTAGCACACCGCCAGTTGGCCCAGGAATGTTACCCGCCGGAGTAATTTTGGGGATTATGACTTTGCCCATTATTACTGCTATCTCCCGCGACTCTTTAGCAAGCCTCCCGCCCGAATTGCGACAAGCATCTCTCGGTTTGGGAGCTACTCGCTGGACAACAATTTTTAGAGTCCTCGTACCTGCCGCTTTTTCCGGCATTGTCGGCGGAATTATGCTCGGTCTCGGCCGCGCGATGGGAGAAACGATGGCTGCAACGCTGTTAATTGGCAATTCCAATCAGTTAAGTGCTTCTGTCCTAGCTCCTGCAAATACTATTGCTTCTCTGATGGCAAATCAATTTGCCGAAGCTTCAGGATTGCAAGTGGCAGCCCTGATGTATACGGGGCTAATTCTGTTTATTATGACGCTGATTGTCAATATTTTGGCAGAGTGGATTGTTTCTCAAGTAAGAGCGAAGTACAACTAAAAGTTTTCCAGAATTTCCTACATAATTTGAGTTTATGTCAAATAGCGGCTCAGATCAAAATCCTTTCGGATCGAAAACAGGCAGTTTGAAGAAGGTTAAAAACAGCTCGCAAGCGCTGTTCAATCTGGCGATGACTGTACTGGCTGGCTCTGCTCTAGCCCTAACTCTGCTGCCTTTGTTTGCCGTGCTTTTCTATGTAACAGCACAAGGTTTCAATCGCCTGAATTTAGACTTGTTCACCAAGCTGCCGCCCCCGCCGGGACTGTCGGGAGGCGGTATCGCCAATGCAATTCTCGGTACATTGATGACGGTGGGAATTGCTGCTCTGATTGCTGTTCCTTTTGGTGTACTTGCCGCCGTTTATTTGTCAGAGTTCAGCAGCGGCCAAATCGCTCGCTGGGTGCGCTTTGCTACGAATGTCCTCAGCGGCGTTCCTTCGATTATTGCAGGGGTATTTGCCTACGGTTTGTTTGTGGTAAATATGGGAGGTTTTTCGGCAATTGCAGGCGGTGCGGCCCTGGCTGTGCTGATGTTGCCGACAATCGTGCGAACTACTGACGAAGCTCTACAAATTGTCCCGCAAGATATTAGATGGGCTTCGGTGGGTGTGGGTGCTTCTAATTATCAAACAGTGTTACAGGTGGTTTTGCCGGCGGCAATTCCGGCGATTTTAACTGGTGTGACGCTGGCAATTGCCCGCGCTGCGGGAGAAACGGCTCCTTTGATTTTCACAGCGCTAAATTCGCCTTTTTGGCCCGCTGGATTTGACAAGCCAACTCCGAGTCTTTCGGTTTTGGTGTACAACTTTGCAACGGTTCCTTTTAAGGCACAGAAAGAGTTGGCTTGGGCGGCATCTTTGATTTTGGTGTTGATGGTTTTGCTGACGAGTATTTTGTCTCGTTGGGCTACTCGCCAAAAGGTTTATTAGTCATTAGTCATTGGTTATTGGTTATTGGTTATTGGTTATTGGTTATTGGTTATTGGTTATTGGCTACTTGCTACGAATCCCCAATTTCCAATTATCAATTCCCAATAACAACTAAGAACTAAGAACTAACAACTAACAACTAACAGTCATTAGTCATTAGTCATTAGTTATTGGCAGTTGGCAGTTGGCTTGAAAGTATTAGCTAATAACAACTAACAACTAACAACTAACAACTAACAACTGAGGGCGGGCACGGGGGCACTGCCCCTACCAACTAACAACTGACAAAATTGACTGGTTTTGTAAAATTTGAGAGGATAGTTATTTGTATGATGATGGATTTGGACAAGCAAACAGAAACTGTTTTACGGACTGAAAGTATCAATATTTTTTACGGCGCTTTTCACGCGGTTAAAAATGTTTCGATGGAAATTCCTAAAAATCGCATTACTGCTTTGATCGGGCCGTCTGGCTGCGGAAAAAGTACAATTCTTCGATGTTTTAATCGCCTCAACGATTTAGTCAACGGTTTTCGTTTAGAGGGTAGAATTGATTACCAAGGTCAAAATCTTTACGATCCTGATGTTGATGCTGTGGAGGTGCGCCGCAAGATTGGGATGGTGTTTCAAAAGCCGAATCCTTTCCCGAAGTCGATTTATGACAATATTGCTTACGGTGCGAGGGTGAATAATTATAAGGGAGATATGGATGAACTGGTGGAAAAGTCGCTCAAACAAGCTTATTTGTGGGATGAGGTTAAGGATAAGTTGAAGCAAAGCGGTTTTTCTCTTTCGGGCGGCCAGCAGCAGCGTTTGTGTATTGCTAGGGCGATCGCAATTAATCCTGATGTAGTGTTGATGGATGAACCTTGCGCTTCTCTTGACCCGATTTCTACGATTAAGGTTGAGGAGTTGATGCGGGAACTCAAGGAGAAGTATACGATCGTGATTGTGACTCACAATATGCAGCAGGCTTCTCGGGTTTCTGACCTGACTGCTTTTTTCAATGCTAAACTTTCTGACGATGGGAAGCGGTTTGGCTATCTTGTGGAGTGTGACAAAACTGAGGTGATTTTCCAAAGTCCGAAGGAAGAGTCTACTTTGGATTATGTCAGCGGCCGTTTTGGTTGATTTCCTGACAGGTTGAAATTTGTTTGCAGTTGCAGTCTGCGCGCTAAGAAGCTCAAATGTCAACCTAAAATCTCAAATTGCCTGACTTTCTTGCGACTGAAAGATTAAAGTTTGTCGTTGGGTTCTGGCGCGTCCGAACCCAACGACAAACATAAAATCGTCTGGCTATATCGACCAATTCTTCAAACAGCGGATTCCCAAAACTCATTAACTGAAACAAAGGATTTTAGGCAAACACATCCGGGTGAAATGCGATGTCATAAATACGATTGGGCGTTGCTGAATCAAGGTATGATAAACTTATAGTGCAATCGCAGACAAGCGAAAATAATTTCTTTGATTTTGATCCGGAACTGGAACATCTGCAAATTTTAGATAGTGAATTAGTAACTGAATTGAAGACCTTAGCAACTTGCTGTTTAATTTAGAATAACAAAGACTTTTTCGTTTGAGGCGAGCCAAATAATGCCTTAATCTTGTATTTTTACCCTCAACTCTTATCATATATGTTTTGCGGTGGGATCTGAGCTCCATCGGGAATAAACTTAGGGTAAACTTTCCATCCATCTGTCACATAAAAATGGCATTTTTATTTATTAACAATCTCCCATAGTGGTTCAAAGGTTTTGGCACTATGGTCGCCTAAAACCCATCCTAGAATACCTGGTTTAAAATGGTCTACTGCTGTCCCTAACCAGGTTTTGTTTTTTTTTAGCCAACAAATGTTTCTAATTCATCTAATTTTCCCACTTGTGGAGTTATTTCTGCCTCATAAAAATCTGGCAAGAGTTTTCCTACTTGTTTGACCCAATTAATGATTGTCGTATGATGCACATTTTTGACTCTCCCAATTGCTCGAAAACCCAGGCCATTGACATACATTTTTAGACATTCACGTTTCACATTTTCAGAATCACCTTTATGAAGTTGATAGCCCTCTATAAATTGTCTGCCACAACCGACACAAATATAATTCTGTTTACCTTTTTTATGACCATTTTTATTAACATGAGTTGACTGACATTCAGGACATTGCATAAGCTCTGCGTTTTGTGAAGTGTTATTTTTTGGCGATCGCACTCTCTAATCATCATACCCTAATTCACCAACGCCGAAAGATGTGAGTAAAGCATAGCCTTCGATCGGGGGGACTGGATGTTAATTTAAATTGTTGGCGAAGGGGCGATATTTTTAGGACATAGTTTCATAATTAGAATATCCCCAATCATGTCTACTTGACAACTAGGGCGAGATCCCTTTTGGAATAAGTCAACTAGGGCGCTCTATCAGAATAGTCTGGTATTATTTCTCAGTGAACAACCTGATGAATAGATTCAACATATCGATCAATTTCCTCATCCGTGCAACTCATTCTATTCTGCCAAAGTTCATATTCACTAATATCTATCTCGTCATTCCAAACCAGTGCATAACAACCAGGTTCAATTGTAAAATTTTTGAAAAACCCAGGATTGCGTAAGATCGCAAACATCTGATTGTCCAATAACTTAGAGATGTCGTATTTTTTCACTTCAAGATTGGTAAACTTGACCATTAAGGTGCGAGGGTCAATAGCTTTAGCAAAAACAATGGGCTCAGGTTTCATGAAAAAATAGGAATTATTTTAATGGTGGAAGTTTACTAAATTCTTGACTGTTCCACATATCGAGCATTTTTTTCGGATACAACGTAGCCCATTCTATTACCAGCTTTTGAGTTTGATTCGGTAAATATCCTTTAACAATCTCTCGCATATTGAATGCCAATCAAAGCATTGTACTCACCGTAAACTGTGTAAAGATGAGGATATTAGTGTTCCCAAAATAAAATTTTTATGATGATTCCGTAAAATCGTGCAACTTCTGACATAAAGCTTATATAAACAACGTGAAATGGGCATCCCACCCCGCACAAAAATACAATTTAGATGCGGGATAGCTCACTTAAAAAAAACGGCAAATTCAATCAGCCAAATCCGGGAAAACCTCGCGCACGGCCGGATGCACCAATCGGTGATTCTGCACGTTCAATCCCTTCGCCAAACTCGGATTCATTTCCAAAGCTTTAATCCCGTTATTTGCCAACTGCAAAACATAAGGCAAAGTGCTGTTATTCAAAGCTTGAGTCGCAGTCCAAGGCACGGCACCGGGCATATTTGGTACGCCGTAATGCACAACTCCTTCCTCAACATAGGTAGGGTTTGTGTGAGAAGTTACCCGCAAAGTTTCCACGCAGCCGCCTTGGTCAACGGCTACGTCAACAATTACAGAACCGGGGTGCATTTTCGCAACAAATTCGCGAGAAACCAGAATTGGAGCTTTTTTGCCCAACACCAAAACCGCACCGATTAATAAATCAGCATCGGGGATAACTGCTTCTATTTGCAAAGGACTGCTGTAGAGGTATTCTACTCGGGAACCGAACAGAGTTTCCAAGTAGGCTAGCCGATCGACATTTACGTCCAAAATTTGCACTCTCGCGCCCATTCCTAGAGCAATTCGCGCTGCTTCGGTGCCGACGATTCCGCCGCCCAAAATCACGACTTTGCCCGGTCTCACCCCCGGTACGCCGCCCAAAAGCACTCCTCTGCCACCTTGCTGCCGTTCCAGAAACCGAGCTCCGAACTGCACGGCCAAACGCCCTGCAATAATGCTCATCGGCGTTAGCAGCGGCAATTTCCTGTCGGGGAGTTCGACGGTTTCGTAGGCGATGGCTTGGACTCCGCTGCTGATTAAGTGTTCGGTTAATGTGCGATCGGCTGCCAAGTGCAAATATGTAAACAGCAACTGCTCTTTTTGGATCAGGGGATACTCGGCAGGTAGCGGTTCCTTAACTTTAACAATTAGTTCCCGATTCCAGACATCTGATGCTTTTAAGACAATCTTAGCCCCTGCTGCAACGTAGTCCTCGTCCGTGAAACCTGCTCCAACACCAGCATTCGTCTCGACGAAAACTGCGTGACCTTTGTCGGAACAAGCCCGGACACTGGCGGGATCGAGCCCGACTCGAAACTCCAAATCTTTGATTTCTTTGGGGACGCCTATTTCCATCTACAACCTCTAAATCTCAGGGTTATGCCGATCGAATCTAACTCAAAAACAATTCCTACCGGGACAATACTATTGTAAATTTTAGATTTGGCAATCGGGCCGGGCTAGGCGAACCAATTTTTGATTCGATCCGGTGCGATCGCAATTTCCCAAATTTAGACTTAAATTCAATAAATTTTCGATTGAGCGACCGCAAATTTAGAGCAGATTAACACAAATTAACGCTTATAATTTAACAGGCTTGCACTCAGCGCGTCTCAAAACAAATGCCACGCATACCCACATTAACATTCGATCGGGGAACGCTTTTGTTGCACCCGCCGCCCCAAGGCAGAGACTGGGTAGACTTTGCCACGTGGGACGATCGCGTCGAAAAATACCGGATTCGGGCAATTCACTACCGCCCGCTGGTAGAATGCCTCCAAGCCGACTGTACGAACTTCACCGACGAAGCCCGGGCTTACGAACTACTCGAACTCGTACCCAGCGTCGAAATGCAGCCTTACCAACATCAATCACAAGCCCTCGCAGCTTGGCAAGAAGCGGGAAGTCAAGGAGTAGTCGTCCTCCCCACCGCTTCCGGCAAAACTTACCTGGCACAATTAGCGATGCAAGTCACAGGGCGCAGTACATTAATTGTAGTGCCAACTCTCGATTTAATGCACCAGTGGTATGCTAATTTAAAAGCAGCTTTTCCCGATATCGAAATAGGGTTGTTGGGCGGAGGTTCGCGGGACAAAACACCAATTTTGGTGGCAACCTACGACAGTGCCAGCATTCACGCAGAAACCTTGGGCAATAAATACGGCTTGCTAGTTTTTGACGAATGCCACCACTTGCCAACCGACTTTTATCGAGTAATTTCCGAATATGCGATCGCGCCTTTTCGACTCGGACTGACAGCAACACCCGATCGCACAGACGGCCGCCACAGCGACTTACATTTCCTCGTCGGCCCGACAGTATATAGCAAAAGACCAGAAGATTTAGCAGGCGATGCTTTAGCCGACCATAAAATAGTGCAAATCATGGTCAAACTGTCAAAAGAAGAAGGCACTCGCTACGCCGAATTGCTCGACATTCGCAACGACTTCCTCAAACAGTCTAACATCAAAATATCCAGCCTCGAAGGATGGAAACATTTTATCATGGCCAGCGCGCGATCGCCCTTGGGAAGGCGCGCCATGATTGCCCACCGCCAAGCCAAAGAAATCGCCCTTTGTACCGAAGGAAAACTGCGAATATTAGCTCAAATACTAGCAGAACACTCTCCCCAGCGCACCCTAATTTTCACCGGAGACAACGCCACAGTCTACCGAATTTCCCAAGAATTTCTGATCCCCACAATCACCCACCAAACCCCGGTCAAAGAAAGGCACGAAATCCTCGATCGATTCCGCAGCGGCGAATACAAAACCCTCGTCGCTTCCCACGTCCTCAACGAAGGAGTGGACGTACCCGACGCCAGAATTGCTATTATACTGTCAGGTACGGGAAGCGAACGCGAATACATCCAGAGATTGGGTCGAGTTCTCCGCAAAAGCAGCGATGCAAACAAGTTAGCAATTCTCTACGAAGTCGTCACCGAAGACACCAGCGAAGAAAGAACATCCCAGCGTCGCCGAGGAGGAATGCAGCCTTACAAACCCCAAGCAAAAACACAAATAGAACCGCAGCCAACAGTATATCCGAAATTAGAAACCGTCAAACCAACACCCATTTACGGAGTCAACCGAGAGACAACCAAAAAAGCAGCAGAAACACCAGCAAAATGGGGAGATGATGATGACATTCCCTGGTAGCCAGCCTAAATACTTCCTTCTTCTATCAACTGTAAACTGTCAACTGTCAACTGTCCAATGCTACCAACCGACTTACTAAGCCACCGCCAAAACGGAGAATCAATCATTCCTCTCCGTCTCAAGATAGATGCGAAAAACTTAGAAGCAGCAACGGAAACGATAAACTGTTTTCAAGAGTCGATCGGCAAAACCCAAGGCGAACTCGACGGACGCTTGCTAGAATTAGAAGGCGACAGTCCAGATTATCGCCTCAAACGGGGACTAGCACACCTGCTAAAAGGCGGTTTCTGCACCTTGGAAGTCATCAGCCCCCTAGAACCGTCAGACTTGAGACAGCGAGTATTTGCATTGTCAGCGCGATCGACTCCCAGCCCCCAATCCACCCAAATAACCCTAGAAACAGTAGCCACAGAGCTCAGCCAAGACTTAAACAGAGAAGTTTTCACCCACGAAATCAAAACAGGTTTGTACGCCGACTTAAACGAAAACAAAATCCTCACCGAATTTGACGCACCCACACCCGAAAAATTGCTTCACAGATACAACCTTTCCCAAGTTCAAGGCATATTTTACCGAGCAAGTCAAGTTCAATTAACCGCGCACCGCAACGATCCGGGAGAATACAAACTCCTATTTCGGTATTTAAAACTATTTCAATTAATGACCTACATCGAAGGCGATGCAGACCACGGTTTTACCCTTACAATAGACGGCCCCACAAGCTTGTTCAAACCCAGCACCCGCTACGGCTTAGCCCTCGCGAAAATGCTGCCCGCACTGCTGCACGTCACCAAATGGAGTATGCACTCAACCCTGCAAACCAAAGATGCTTTTAGCGGAGTTATCAAAACAGGTAAATTCACCCTCAATTCCGACTGCGGATTAGTCAGCCACTATCCCCCCGGCAAACCCTATGATAGTATGTTAGAAGCAGCATTTGCCTCGCGGTGGAATGGATTAAAAACCGAGTGGAAACTCGAACGAGAAGTAGACTTAATTCCCATTCCCGGAAGCGTGATGATTCCCGACTTTCGGTTAGTACATCCCGACGGGCGAGTATATTTATTAGAAATAGTTGGCTATTGGCGGCCGGAATATTTGCAAAAGAAATTTGCACAAGTACAGAAGTCTGAATGCGATCACTTGATTTTAGCCGTTTCCGAAAGACTGAATTTGGAAAAAGCCGGAGTGAATGTAAAAGATGTGCCAGCAAAAGTAGTCTGGTTTAAAGATAAATTGTTGCCCAAATCAGTTTTGGAAATTCTAGAATAGTAAGTTATTCTGCATTTAAAATTAAGTTTTAGGGCGGGCTCGCGTACCTACCCCACAAGAGTTAAAAGAAAAATAAGTCTACTGTTTTCTTTCTCTCTGCGCCCTCTGCGCCCTCTGCGGTTCAAAAAAATCCTCCTCAAAAAACATCCCACATTGCACGCTATACTAAAATGGGAATTTACCAAAATCATTGCCACCGCCTACTCTCACCCTAGAACCGATTGAAAAATGGCAGACACAAGTATTGTCGAAAAAATCAAAAAACTGCTAGCCCTCGCCACCTCATCCAATGAAAACGAATCGACTGCTGCGGCCGAAAAAGCTTCCGTTTTACTGGCACAGTACAATCTCAGCCTCGCCGATTTAGGCCAAAATCACCAAGAAGAGATTGACGAAAACTCAGTGGAGACAACATCTAAATTTGTCACTTGGAAAATGATGCTGCTTTCGGGAATTGCTGAAGCTAACGGTTGCAATGCCATGCGAAATACTTATACTGGGAATATGTTTTTGGTGGGAACTTCTACCAACCTGATTGTTTGCAAACACCTTTATGAATATTTGAGTTCTGCGATCGAGAAACGGGCGAAATATCGCAAAGGAAGCGGCCGGGGACTGGCGTATCTGAACGCTTTTCGGGTGGGATGCGCCACAAGATTGCGGCAAAGGCTGCTGGAACAAAAGCAGGAGATGGAAGAGTCTGGGATTCCGGGAGAGGGAAATGCGGCGGCCACTCCAGGGATTGTAGTGCGATCGATGTTTGAGAAAAATCAAGAGGCGATCGCGGATTATTTAGAAAGCCGAGGAGTTAAAGTTAGAACGAGAACAGATTCTCAAGTCAGCAGTGAGGCTGGCTTTAATTCTGGCTATGAAGTGGGCGACAAAATTAGTTTGCAAAAGCAAGTACAGCCGCCAGAGGATATGAAACAACTTAATGAGTGTGTTTGAGTAGGGCGTGCGATCGTGAAAATCAGCTTCCTAGGTTAGAATTAAAAACAGAAACTAACAGAAGAGAGCCGTGTCAGACCAAGATATCGCTAATATAATTACGATCGAACCGGGTAAGCGAGGTGGTAAACCTTGTATTCGAGACATGAGAATTACAGTTTATGACGTGCTGGAATATCTGGCTTCTGGGATGACTTATCAAGAAATTCTAGATAATTTTCCCTATCTCACTCAACAGGATATTTTAGCTTGCTTGAGTTTCGCCGCTAAACGCGAACAGTTTATGTTAGTCGTTGGGTCATGAGACTACTTTTGTTTGACCAAAATCAGGCGTTGCTGATTTACGGTATGAAAGACTAAATATGCCAATCATAGAAACCAGTACCCACAAAGCTTCTGGATTTTAAACTGATTTTTTTCATACCCTGATTAAGCAACGCCTCTCTTCAAATCCCTGCATCGTTTGACCGGGAGAGATAATTTCAATTACCAGTTCAGGAATTGCGGGACAAGCTTCATTTCGCCGCCAATTTTTCGGCAGACGCGCATAAGAAATGTAAGTCAAATCAGGAACTGGTGCCCAATCTTTGCCCAGACGCTTTAACAGAATTGCCCATTTTGGAAGCACTCGTCCGCGACTTTTACACCCTACACGAATCAGGCGACACAAAGCTTCCTGTAAACTAAAATGAAAAAATTTTGGAGACACTTTAGGAATTGCTTGACCATCTATAAACTCATAATATATGTCTCCGTCGGGCAAAGCTAGAAATTCTGCTAAAGTGAGTTTGGTTCCGATGCCTACCATGACTCCCAGCCCTCTTGCTAATTAGTTCAAATATCAATTATACAAAATTTCCTAATATTTTTAAACAGAAGACCCGGCGGTTGAAACCGCGGCTATACAAACAAAACCCGCCTCCGCGGGTTGAAGAATAGGCGGTGAAAATTACGTTTACATTATTCTCTTGAGTCCGCGGAGGCGGACATTGTTTGTGTAGACGCGGTTTCAACCGCCGTCCGATATTTGTTTGTGTAGAAGCGGTTTCAACCGCCGTGTTACTTCAACCAAGCCCGATGAGCCATTAAAGCCGCAAACGGCTGCACGCCCCGCAACTGATTCGACAGCGGCAAATGACCCCTAGGCGCGCTCAAATCCCAAATAAATTCCTGCGGGTAGCGCGTCCAATCATTTCCTTTCTTCCAGCCAATTAACGGCCACAATTTGTCCCAGTTTTTGCCCGAACTCAGCCAAATTTCCCGCTGTACGGAAAAGCCGAATTTGCCTTCGGAATGAATTTTCCACAGCGTATTAATTGTTTGCAAATCTGCCACGGGCAAACTCTCAACTTGCGTAAAATACAGCCATTTTCTGACGGAAGCTGTGGAGCCTGCCAATTCACAAAGCTTGTCTAAAGTCAAGCGATCGGCTTCTTGAAATTCCTGTAATGCCAATAATTGTTGCAGCGGAGTGTAATCAATGTTAGAGTCCGATCGCAGCGGCACAACTCCAGTCGGAAAATTCGCCTGCAAAAACTCCCTCGCTCTGGCAGAATCCGCACTATACAGAATTTGGTAAGCCTTGCCCATTACCGCTGTCGGTTCCTCCGACTTGCGCTCTAATAAAAATTCCATCAATACGTCCCAACCGGCATCTGCTATGTGCTGTTGCAGCAGTTGCAGTTGAGTTTTTTCCGAACCAGACCTCAACTGTGAACGGAATTCGGCTGTATCGGCGGCCGAGTCTAATGGAGAACTAGAAATCGAGTCAGTCATGAGCAACTATCAGCTATCAGCTATCAGCTATCAGCGATTAGCTGAAGCCCTGGTTTTCCCCCATTGTACAATGGTACTGACTTCGATTCACTGCTGAATGTACTCGGATGGTTGCGCGCTGCACGGCGGCAGACTAACCCCGCCGCCCGCACAGTCGATCGCGCCAATGGCAGCAATCGCAAATAGGTTTACCATCTGAAATTTGCGATCGGTGCCATCGAGAAGAGTTTCTGGTGCAGCTTAATCGTCCACGATGGAAACCCATGCAGAGAACGAAGGGGGAAAATAGTTGATGTCATATTCCGAATCTTCCCACTCTTTGACCCAAAGCGGTACAACGCCCGGGCGAGGTGTGGCGGCAAAGATTCGTTCTTTGGATTCGATCGAGTGAAATAGCTGTTTTAAAGTATCTCCCCGATCCAACGCGCAGCTGAGGATGTCGTCCAAGTCTGGATCTACCCGTTTGACGCGGTTTTTGTCTTCCTCATCCAGCCACAGTAGTTTCAAAGACTTGAGATCCCTCGGACTGAGAATGCTCTTGTAGTAAACGCGCTTGAGGGTGGCTACCGGTTCCAAAGAGCGTTCGATCCGGCGAATTTGCTGAACTCGCAGGTAGTGCCATTCCGCTAAACGCTTGCGTTCCGAAGGCGCGAGGGTTTCCTTCCCGGTTGAGTGTTTGTAGTCGTAGTTAACCAAGCTGCAAGCCATATTGGCCAGCAGGTGAATTAACTGTTTTTCTTTGGGTGTCGCCTGACGCCGTTCTTGGGTTCTTGTCAATACGCGCTGTCTGCGGGTAGTTTCGAGAATATTTTCCATTTGGTTTTTAAGAGATGAAATACGATTGTGCCAGATCCGAATCCCGAACATCAGAAGGTAAGGAAGTCCCGAAGCCAGGGAAACTCCACCCACAGACTTGCCTCACCTATTTATTTTCGCATTTACCGTTGTTTGAAACTGACTTCAACCACCGGGATTAGGTAGGCTGATATTCGGATCGACTTTTAACCGCCTCGGAGCGAGGCGGTTGCGACAACAAACACCACAACCACAACCACAACCACAACCACAACCGCAAAGCAGGCGCCAATTATTTCCTGCCTTTACCCGTTTCTACTTCTTCTTGCTCCCCATCCTCATTCGTTCCAGTGTAGTTGAAGTCGGGATGACTCCCGGAAGCCGTCAAACTGCTGGCTGTTTTTGGTTGGGGGACGATCGCAGAAGCGCTGGCGCTACCTGCATGGAAAGAGCCGATGCCCGCCGAGGCAATTACCCCTAATACTAAGATGCTGTTTTTCATGTTCGATGACCCTGATTTCCGTAGATGGGCACTTTTTGGCTAACCCGATCGGTCAGAAGTGGGTTGATGCAATAGCCCACTTGTCTTGCGATCGATCTGCCTGCCATAATCAATTCAGACAGGCACACCCGCTGGCGATCGGAAACGCCGGAAGTGACGTGTTACTAATGTCCACGATCATCCACTAACCAGAATTTTTTGGGTAGTGGGGCTAAGGCCATCAGGGCGTCGATCCAGCAGGGAGTTATGTCATCAGGGTGCTCATCTATCGGGTAGTTAATTCATCAGGGCGCATCTTCTACAATTAGCCACAAACTTAACTTTTATAGTTGAGCGAGTGGTTGGCGGGTACTGACAATGCCTTTAAGAATTCAACTTTTTGTGGATTTATTCCGAAAAGTTTTTCCTTAAGAATCCCCGCACTTACTTATTGAAGTCTGGGGACTGTCAGCAGCATGGAATTCCATGCAATCTAAGTCAACAAAAAAAACGCAGATTAACGATATCTCCCACTCAAGCAGCCCTCAGCAAAACGCTGGGGTTTTTTATTTGCACTCATTGCTGAGCCTTTTTCTCCGGCATTAGGTAGCCTGATTTTAAGGGAGAAGGTTAACGGCATTGCGGTTATGAGTTTCCCTGGCAACATCATACCATCGGGTGAATTTTAAAGTATTATTGTAAATAAATGTGAAGTTAAAGTCGCTGTGATGTTCTCAATCCGATCGAGTAAAAATTGATATAGTTATGTGAATAAATGTAAATAATCGGGTGTCACGGTTCGATCGCCCTCCGGGCAGGATTTGGGGCGAACGGTTGCAAAGATACGGTAAAGATTGAGCAGCAGAAAGGTCATTTAGTAGAGAATAGACTAAAGAGGCAGAAAATTTTTCCACGACAGTAAGCTGGCAATAATAATTATTGCAATTGGCAACCTTTCAATCGCATAACATAGGGGCGCAGTATCTTGATGAATTCCCAGATGACAGCATTCGTCAACTCAACATACCAATATCGAGTCGGAGGATATTTGCCTGCCGGTGCGCCCACCTATGTCAGGCGATCGGCAGACACCGAGCTCTACGAAGGACTCAAAGCCGGACAATTCTGCTACGTATTGAGTTCGCCGCAAACGGGGAAGTCCAGCCTGTTAGTGCAAACAGCCAAAAGATTGCAAGCAGAAGGCACAGTTTTTGCCGCCATCAACTTGAGAAGCATCAGCAACCCAGATATCTCCCCCCAAAAATGGTATGGCGCAATCGTGTACCGCATCGCCAGCAGTTTGCACATCACAAACAGGTTTGATGCTCTCAAATGGTGGAACGATCGCGAACTGCTGTCGCCGGCGAACCGATTCGAGATATTTATCGAAAAAGTGTTGCTCAAGTCAATTCGGCAAAACCTAGTAATTTTAATCGATGACATTGACAGTATTAGAAACCTGAATTTCAGTACCAGCGATTTTTTTGCTGCGATCCGGGCTTGTTACTCCAAGCGGGCAGAGCAACCGGAATACGATCGCCTGACTTTTGCAGTTTTGGGAGTAGCAGCCCCGTCAGAACTGATCCGAGATCCAAGCTGCAACCCTTTTAATATTGGACGGCCGATTAACTTAAGTCGATTGCAACTCCACGAAAGTTTGCCGCTAGCAAAAGGATTGGCACTCAAAGCTTTTCGCCCCCAAAAAGTGCTCCAAGAAATATTAGCTTGGACGGGCGGCCAACCGTTTCTGACTCAAAAGCTTTGCCACTTGGTACTTGAATACGGGCCTTTTATTGGCAGAAATTGCGAAGCCGAGCAAGTTGAAAAACTGCTCAAACACCGCATTATTAAAAATTGGGAAGAATCGGACGAGCCCCAACATTTGACAGTAATTCGCGATCGCCTTTTCCACAGTCGCTGCGACCTTACCAAGCTGTTAACCCTGTACCAAAAAATTTTGCAGCCGCCCGACCCAACCAAACCGGGGGAAGCGCCGGGAGTAGCGGCCGATTACTCTCCCGAACAAATCGAATTGCAACTGTCAGGACTGGTTGTTAAAATTAAAGGTAAATTAATAGTTGCCAACCGAATTTATCAGTCTGTTTTCAATCAGTTTTGGGTGGAACAAGAATTAGGAAATCTGGCTCCGTACCGCGAGGCGCTGGCTGCATGGCTGGCTTCCGGTTGCGAAGATAACTCGCAGTTATTGACCGGGGAAAGTTTGCAGTCAGCTTTGGATTGGGCGGCGAACAAACAATTAAGCCAAGAACACAGTTGGTTTTTGAATCCCGGAACTTTGCCGCAAAAACCGACAGTCGCTGTCGCACAAATTGCCGACAGCAGTGCAGACACCGGTGCAGACAGCAGCATTCTCACCCTGCCCTCAGATATTGTTCAATCCGGCAGCAACGAACAGAGATTGTACGATCACATCGTCTCTTGCGTGGAAACAGAATCCCCCGCACAGGTAATCGATCGGTTCCGCAAGCTATTTATCGACGGTATGGGCTATCCCGATCGCTCCATTGAAGCAACTTTGTACAGTATAGTGTCCGTCAAGCGATCGGAACGAAACTTTAAATATATTCTCCACCGCTGCTGCTACATCCCGATCAACCGCTGGCAATTGCACTCGCTAAACAAATTGGCGATCGCAAACCTGGTAGCTTTATTCAAGCAGACTTCTCCCCGATTCGGCATGGGTTCTTACATAGTCAAGCGCTTGCAAGAACAAATAGACTTCTTTACTAAAAGTCAAGAATTCCAGACCATAGAGCGTTTAGTAAAAGCCCTAGACCAAGACTCGGAACCGCAGAAACAAGACAGTCATTCCCCCTTGGGCGAATTGATTTGTCGGTATCCTTATTTGTACGGACATTCTCTGCTGAGCAAGGACAGCATTGAGGAAGACCAGAAAACTATCAAAAAACTGGAATTTCAAAGACAAAAACAATTTGAAACAAATTTATCTCAATACTTGAATTATTTGGTTGAGCCGAGAAACACAGAGATTGGAATTGTGGAGCGTGCAGCCAATCCCACACTTTTGAACGATGCAGAACTGCACTTAGCTGTTAGGGAATTTGCCGGAAAAGTAACAGGCGATCGCAGTTACAAAGAATCGGCTCAATTTTTTCTGAGAGATGCCAGAAAAACTCCATCTTACAGCTCATTTAAACTGGATTTATATGAATATTTGATCTCGTCCGTCGAGCCAGAATACGGCGGTCGTCAATTTAACGATCGCTTGTACAAGTACATCAAAAATACATTTTCAGAAAACGACTCGGTGAAATTAAATAATATATTGTTAGCTGGGACTTGCAACCAATTGTTCAACTTTTTAGTAGTAGAAAATTCGCAACATCCCAGCCACTACGTTTTTTACGATTTGGTCTACAACCTCGGCCCCAGCCGCACAATGGGTTTGCTGTTCAAAATCTTACTGCTTTCGGGCAAAGTTAAGCCAGAGTTGGAAAAGCGATTGTCTATTTTGTTCAATCACTATGAAGGTAAATCTTCTGATGAAATTATGTGGTTTGTAAAATCATTGGAAAATTTCAATGTGGCTTTGGTGGTAAATTTTGGTAAGACAGATTTGTCTGTGGTTAAACAGCATCTTATTTTGAATTAAAAAAGAAATATAGCCTTTCAAGCTCTCATATGAGATACTATGCGGCATAGGGCATAGGCAAAACCGGGCATAGGGCATAAGCCTCTGCGGGCATACCTCACCACGCGATCGAACCGCTATAAGGATCGAAAACTTAATAACTTAAACACCTCCTACAGTCCTCTCTCCTGTAAGTTGCCTTCCTCAAAGGAGGCAGAGCCTCGCCTATCTGCATTACCAGGCAGAGCCTGGTAACGAGCAGTCGCTTAAGTTATTAAATTTTCATTCCTAAGTTGATACAAAACTGTAGTATTATTCAGTAAACAAGATTGAATTAATTAGTTTTCAAGAGTTGAAATTATCTGCGTCGATCGGCGTTTATCTACCTGACATCTGCGGTTTGCTCATCAATCAAATATCTATGCAATAAGTCTAGTAAAAAACAATATGATCAGCTATCTCAAAGGCACTGTCGCCAATATCGCCAAAGGCAGCAACCGCATAATTTTGACTCTCGAAGTCAATCAAATTGGCTATGAAATCCAAATTTTACCCCGCGTGACGGGTGAATTGCCAGCATCCGGCGAAGTCGCTCAAATATTTACTCACCAGCAAGTTAAGGAAGACCAAATCGTATTGTACGGTTTTGGTAGCGCGGCAGAACGCGATTTGTTTCGGCAGTTGACGAGTGTAAGCGGTGTTGGTGCTCAACTAGCGATCGCCCTTTTGGACACTTTAGGAATGCCAGATTTAGTCCAGGCGATTGTCGGCGGTAACACCCGCATCCTCGCCAAAACCCCCGGAGTCGGCACAAAAACCGCCGAACGCCTCGCCCTGGAACTCAAAAGCAAACTCTCGGAATGGAGACAGCAAGCTGGTTTGACAACTTCCGTCGCCGCCGGAGTCCCGCCAGCTATTCAAGAAGAAGTCGAGATGATCCTGCTGGCGATGGGTTACACAGGGGCGGAAGTCTTGCAAGCGCTGCAAACTCTCAGTCAAGACAGCACTTTGTCGAATAAAGGTAACTCTGATGATTGGATACGCGAGGCGATCGCCTATTTGAGCCGATAGTTTTCTGGTCAATACTATTAGCTATTGAGGACACCGCAATCTCGTTTCCCTACCTCAAAATAATCGTAGCACGATCGAGTCCTCCCCCGCGATCGCTCTTTTTTGATGCAACCATCGCCCGATCGATTGTAACGAAACAGCACCGCCGCATCCCGATCTTATACCATTTTTCCAAAATCCTGCCACAGTAGTTGTAGGGTGCGTCGCACGAGAACAATTCAGAGCATTTCACGCCAGATATATCGTGCGACGCACCTTACACATTGGGTAGACGAAACAAACTCAACAATTCTATTGCAGCCAGCTTTTTTCTAAATGGTATTACTTGTTTAGACACTACCAATAGTAGTCAGGCGCGCAATACACACCTACCAATAGAGTTTATAGATAATTCCTAGTTAAATTGACACCAATTCCACATAAAATTCCCCTACAAAATACTATTTAAGTTTTGTAAATACTTGGTTTTTTACATAAAAACACTCTGTTTAGCCTGATATAAATAAAGTAGTCCTCAATAATTTTTGCAGTTGATATTCTCGACAATTTTTGCGAAGTCTGGGATATGAAACGCTGACAACTCATGCCAAATTCGGCTTAAATACCCTCTTGACTTCTTAGTCAGCCGAGGCAGATTTCGTTTGTGTATCGGCAATCTCTCTATGGTTGCCCCGGTTTCAAATGCCGAATGATAAAGGGGATAGATAACTTTTCATAAGAGGTGAAAAATCATGCACATTTCAACAGGTACTGCTGGCTTTCGGAATTTGGCTTTGTCTGTTGTTAACGGTGCAATTACTTTGATTGTACTTTTGATTGCGCCCTTGGGATTAGCTGCCGTAATTATTAACACCTTGTTAATAACAGCAGCGACTTTTGTGGCAGGAGAAATAGCCGATCGCGTGATCCGCTACCTTCAGCCCAGCAACGCTGAAGAAATCTTCCGAAATTCCCAGCAAATCCAGTCGCGCGATCGCACACAGATCGATCGACGACGCTAAAAATGCGTAAGTCGCCTATTACCCATATCTTGCACCATTGTCAGCAACGGGCTAGAAGCCCGTTCCACAAAGAGTGAAATTTCTTGTGGAACAGGCCCGAAAGCCTGTTCATAAAAGGCTTCCACACGAATGGTGCAATATCTGACATATTACCCACAATCAGGACACGGCACTGCCGTGTCCGTACAATTAATCCGGCGATAGTTACATCTCTCAGGTCGTTCTCTTGATTATTTTGGCGCGCCAGAAACGGCATTGCCGTGTGCAGAGTTGTCGATCGTTCCGGTACAACTATTCTTGAGGAATTACCGTGAAAACTCTCTACGTTTCTCAACCAGATTGCTATCTCGCACTCCAACAAGAAAACATCATCGTCAAAAAAGGCGGTGTCATCCTTGCCAAAATACAAATACCGCTTTTAGAACAAATTCTGGTATTTGGTAAATCCCAAATTTCTACCCAAGCAATTCGCACTTGTCTGTGGCGGAACATCCCCATAGCATATCTTTCGCGCATGGGTTACTGTTACGGACGCATCTTGCCCATAGAACGCGGCTACCGACAACTTGCTCGCTATCAACAGGTACTCGAAGCCCACCACCGTTTATTAGCAGCCAGACAAATTGTCATTGCCAAATTGAAAAATAGCCGCCTGATATTGCAGCGCATCCAGCGAAAACGCCTAGATTCAGAAACAGTTGCGATCGCGATTAAAAGCTTAGAACATCTCAGCGAAAAAGCTTCTCGTTCTGAAACCATCGAGCGATTAATGGGATTGGAAGGAGCCGGGGCAGCCTGTTATTTTTCGGCATTTGGCGAATGTTTGTCGGTTCCAGAATTTGTATTTGTTTTCCGTTCCCGCCGTCCGCCAGGGAATCCGGTTAACGCCATGCTGAGCTTTGGATATCAAATCCTGTGGAATCATTTACTTTGTTTGATAGAACTCCAAGGACTCGATCCTTATCAAGCTTGTTTGCATCAAACTTCCGAACGCCATGCTGCTTTAGCTTCTGATTTGATCGAAGAGTTTCGGGCTCCGATTATCGATTCTTTGGTGCTGTGGCTGATTAATTCAAAAGTCATGGATGCCACCCTCGACTTTGTTTACCGTGATAGCGGTTGTTTCTTGAACGATTCCGGGCGAGCCAAATTTCTCCGTGCTTTTTTGCAGCGCATGGAAGAAGAAATTCAAACTGATTCTGGCGAAAAACAGCCGCGCTGGGATTTGTTTGTGCAGCAAGTTAAGGCTTACAAGCAGTTTGTTTACAATCCTCAACTTTTGTACAAGCCTTATCGAATTCGTTAGCTGTCAAAACTTATACTCCTAGACACGAGGGGGCCCAGAAACCGGGTTTTTCACGAAAATACTGCGCTGTCGCCTTCAAATTACCGAAAAAACCCGGTTTCTTTAGTCTCGCGGAGTGACCAGAAACCGGGTTTTTCACGAAAATACTGCGCTGTCGCCCTCAAATTACCGAAAAAACCTGGTTTCTTTGGTCTCGCGGAGTGGTCAGAATTAACTTTTTGCGAAGCGGAAATTAATCATGTACTTGTACGTTGTTGTCTATGATATTCCTTGCGACAAGCGCCGCCAGAAAGTTTTTAACTTGCTTTCTGGTTACGGCACTTGGGTGCAATATTCGGTCTTTGAGTGTGCCTTATCTCAGCGTCAGTTTGAGGAGTTCCGCACTCGCCTGCGGGGACGGGTTAATTTGGATGAAGATAACATCCGTTTTTATACTTTGTCAACGCGGGCGATCGGGCAGGTAGAGTCGCAATTCACTTTTCCCCGCAAGGGGATTGAAACTCTAATAGAAGAGAACTCGCTTCAATAGATAGTGTCATGTCGCAATTCACTTTTCCCCGCAAGGGGATTGAAACACTATAAGTAGTACTAACAGTAGGAGAAGCAGTGGAGTCGCAATTCACTTTTCCCCGCAAGGGGATTGAAACACTTTACAGGGTTAACAATAAAGTGAGCAGTAGAAGTAAAAGTCGCAATTCACTTTTCCCCGCAAGGGGATTGAAACTTGGGTAAATATCTAATATCTTTTCTCTTTCCTCTTCCTCTAAAACGTCGCAATTCACTTTTCCCCGCAAGGGGATTGAAACCTCTTCATTCTTGGCTAAGAGTAAGAGTCCTAGGTCGCAATTCACTTTTCCCCGCAAGGGGATTGAAACTCTCTTTGATTTTCAGGTGAAACGTAATTAGGGATATGAGGTCGCAATTCACTTTTCCCCGCAAGGGGATTGAAACTTTTACTATAAGTCGTAGCTTTGAAAATCATCCTACTATTGGGTCGCAATTCACTTTTCCCCGCAAGGGGATTGAAACATCACGGGGAACCCTTTGACCTTTACCAAGGTCTCGGTCGCAATTCACTTTTCCCCGCAAGGGGATTGAAACATCTAGTAAGAGCATTCTGACTTCTACTGTGTTCTGGTCTGTTGTCGCAATTCACTTTTCCCCGCAAGGGGATTGAAACTTGATGGCGCTGATGCCAGTAGTAGAGGTCTTAATAATAGGGTCGCAATTCACTTTTCCCCGCAAGGGGATTGAAACAAGAGATGCTCTTAATATCTCCATAATATTTTGAAGTCGCAATTCACTTTTCCCCGCAAGGGGATTGAAACTTCCAAGCTTCGCTCTCCTACCATAAAAGCATCTTTTTGGTCGCAATTCACTTTTCCCCGCAAGGGGATTGAAACTCCGTTGATCGTGGCCCCCGTTATTTGTAGATCTCCGGTCGCAA
>NZ_JADEWV010000394.1 GCF_015207455.1 Microcoleus sp. LEGE 07076 | reverse complement strand
CTTTACCACTCCTCCAAGGACTGCTATATTTCACCACAGCTAGAGCATTTTTGACTTGTGTAGTGGGGCACAACTACAATCGCTAACTTTGATTCGATTCTTAGATTTTTTTAATTTCCCGTAATCAAGCTTGTTGGTAGTGAGTACGACTGTCCTCTCTTTATGGATGAGAAAAAACTTGCCTTTATTACTACGAACGTAATTTTGATTATCTAACCGGACTTGAAACTTGTTTCAAGCCTACAACAAAGCTTAAATTGGTTCTTTGAGGGGCTGGGAAAATCTCTCTGAGGGTAGAGCTTGGTTAATGCGTAGGGGAGTTAGATTCGACACAGATGATATTTGTGACAAAAATAATTATGAAACCTAACGAAGAAAATAGCTCTAGCCGTGAAATTCATGAAGAGGTTCACACAGATGCAACTAACGGTCACGTCAGCACAACGCGAACTACTACAAGTGTTCCAAGTACAACGCCGAAGGCTTCTGAAGAAGCAGCTCATCACCAAGGTTATGTACAGGGTGAAATGGCCCAAAACCACCGTCAAGCTGAAGTCCAAGAAGTCCGCGATAATCAGAATGCTGGTCGTGGGTTACTGTTAGGGATTCTTCTTGCTTCTTTGGTAGGCTTAGTTCTCGGCAGTTTATATTACTTTAATCGGAGTAATGAGGCTCCGACTCCTGCTCCTGTGATTGTTGTGCCGAAAGCGGATCAGCCTTCAGCAACACCTGCTCCGACTCGGACGATAGAGAAAGAAAAAACGATCATTGAAAAGGTTGTTCCGGTTCAACCATCTCCAGTTCAAAAGGCTACGCCTGATCCTGAGCCAAGTCCAGTTCAAAAGGCTACGCCTGATCCTGAGCCAAGTCCAGTTCAAAAGGCTACGCCTGCTCCTCAAGCAAATCCGGCTCCCAATATCAATATTACGGTTCCAAATTCACAGCAGCAGGATGCACCCGCTCAGCAAGCAGCGCCGTCTCCATCTTCGCCGTCAAATAATATCAATATTACGGTTCCGAATCAGCAGAAGGAGCCAGCTTCTACTCCGCCAACTCCAGCACCTGAGAGTTCAACTACTCCATCTCCAACTCAAAATGATGGCGCTTCTGGAGCAGGTACGGGCAGCGAAGCTAATACAGGAACCCAGAGCAACTCTAATCCTACGGATAAACCTGTAACTGATAGCAACCCCGGTGCAGATGGTGCGGCTGGTCCACAGCAATAGAAGTTGGATGTCGAATTAGTCCGCGATGGTTCAAACTCCACACTCATAGTTAAAGTCCTTTAAATAGGACTTTTTTTATGGTTTCAATGGATATTTCTTCAATCATCTACTCCAGAACCCCTATAAGTCCCACTAACCGGGAGCATTTCTGTCGGAAAGCAGCTCTGCTCGAAATTGGAGACAGGAGACAGGAAACAGGAGGAAAGAGGAAGAAAGAAGGAGTCAAAAGAAGTGTTTTTACTCTGATGAGATGCTCCCCACTAACCGGACATCGTGGCTGAACTAAAGGAAGCAGGTTTCTGCGATAGAGAGCGTTTTTAGATTGTGCCAACTTATCCTAAAAAACAGTTTGGTGAGCTAATTTAACCTTCCCTAAAGCCGTCTTCCGGCTCTCAAAAAGTTTCATAACCCCGGAGGAGATGGTCTCGATGACATCGGGAGAGCAGTAGGAGAGAAACTCTTCCGATGAAATGTGACCGGCAAAAAACTCTTGAGCTTTATTCAAAAAGTTTTCAGTTTCAGCAAAGCCGATAGATTTGATAATAAAGGTAGCTACGGGTGAGTTTTTAATATCATAGGGAGATTCTTGATTGCGTCCTATTGCTAACAAATCTAAAACCTCTTTTTCCAACTGAGTTTCTAAGGGGTAGGCGATTTTTCGGTTGGGCAAATAATCTTCCAAGACAGATGTTTTAAATCCTGGTGCGCGCAGTTCTCCCATCATTGTAGAAAGTGGAATGTCGCGCCCCAAACGGTAGGAAAGAGCTTCCAAAATGGCGATGGTAATTAGTTTGATACCTAGATAAAGTTTGGCAACTGCGATATTTTTTCGTGTTTGAAAAATCAGTTTATCGTAGGTTTTATCGTCGGGTTCTTGCATGAACTGCTGGAAAACCAGTTCGGGTTTGAGGAAGTTCAAAAATCCTTCCATTTTTTGCAGAGACCTGCGATATCCGGCAACAGTGTAGGAATTGACATTGCTCAATTCGTGGTTGGTTTCCGGCATTAAGTTCCAGGTATTGTCTAAGAAGTTAGAGGAATTTGGAGAGGCAAAATTCTCTACATCGCGATTTGCTAACCTGACAGATCGCTTGACAATTTCTGCGGTTTCGACATCAGTCCAGCCCAAATCAAAATCGCGATTTACATTTACCAACCGCTGGTGCAAAAGTTCGATCGCGCTCAAACCGCTGGGGGAAACTCCGCGAAAAGGGATAGTAGCTTCGATGCAGGCTGCTATCTGGGCGATCTTACTAGCTGGCAAAAAAGGTTCCAAACATTTACCAGCAATGACGGCGCTCAAAAATTCGTTTTGGCCGGCAAAGGGAGAAAGAGTTTGACCGGGAATAAACCCAAAGACACAGGCCACGAGGTGATAGATGGCGTCATTGGGGAGTTCGGTTTCATATTTAATCACTAACTGCGATCGCACCTCTTTGACAAAAGGACAAATGGCGCTGCTAATATTGAAACCGACGCCCTGATCGACTTGCACGTATACGAGGTCGTGAAATAGCGCAGCCAGCACCTCGATCGGATCGACTGACCCCCCGACCTCAAAAATGTGTTCCGACGTGTGAAAGTAGCGCCAAGGCCCTCTCATGGTTTGAATGATTAACTCGGCTATTTG
>NZ_JADEWV010000065.1 GCF_015207455.1 Microcoleus sp. LEGE 07076 | reverse complement strand
GAATAGTTGCTGCCGCTTCCTGCGACTTCACTTTTTGAGAGATTTGCTGCCAGCAATTCGTGACAGTTAGATATAAAAGCTGCATCAGCGTTCGCTTGGCTAATCACAAAACCGCTGTTAGCTGTTGTCTGAGTGTTAGTGTTAGTAGATGTACCTGTGTCTGTCGGTTTGTGACTGAAGTTGTTAATGGTTACTTCTGCTGCAGAACCTGCTATTGTGGCAGCACTGCTGGGTGCTACACTTACAGTTAAGCTGGTTGCTAAAGGAGTTGCTAATAAAAATGCGATCGCTCCGGTACTGTGATTTAATTTCATGGTAAATCTCCTTAAATTTCAAGAATTTTAAGTGTTGTTATTTTGCTAATTTGTAGCGGTTGTTTTCCCTTACGTATTCATACTATCTATTTACTGAGGGATTTTTGTAAAGCTACCGTCAAGAAATCATTTATTTGATTAAAATTTAGGTAAAGTTGGCTGTCACCAATGTTCAAAATACCTGGTACGGGAGCTACGGCTGGGTGGTGATTTAAGTAAAATTACTGTTTACTATAAAAAAGGTTAATTTTAAATAAATGCAATAAAAATTTATAATTAGTCGGGATGATATCACAAAGTACAAAGCAGAAAGAGTAATTATGCTAGAAATCAAAGACATTCACACCTATTACGGAAATATTCACGCTCTCAAAGGAGTATCGCTAACTGTCTCGCAGGGAGAAGTGGTGACATTAATCGGTAGCAACGGGGCGGGGAAAACTACTACTCTCCGCACGATTCAAGGGCTACTGCGCCCGCGCAGCGGGACTGTACTGTTTGAGGGAAAGCCTTTGGAGTCGCTGTCTACAGAGGCGATCGTCCGTTTGGGGATTTCTCAAAGCCCGGAGGGGCGACTGATTTTTGGGCGCATGACGGTACAAGAAAACCTGGAAATGGGCGCTTATCTCCGCAGCGATACTCTCGGTATCAAGTCTGATCTGGAAAATGCTTTAAATTTATTTCCCCGTTTGCGAGAAAGAATTAGTCAAAAAGGGGGTACTCTTAGCGGTGGTGAACAGCAAATGCTGGCGATCGCCCGTGCTTTGATGTCGCGCCCCCGTTTGTTATTATTGGATGAGCCGAGTATGGGCTTGGCTCCGATGTTGGTGAGTCAAATTTTTGCGATCGTCCGGGATATTAATGCCCGAGGAACTACTATTTTATTGGTGGAACAAAACGCCCGGATGGCTTTAAGTGTAGCCCACCGCGGCTATGTCATCCAAACTGGTGAAGTTGTAGTCGCCGGTACTGCTAGCGATTTGCAGTCAAATGAAACTGTTCGCAAAGCGTATTTAGGTGAAAATTAAATAGGTATTTTGGGAATTGGAAATTGGGCATTGGTAATCGGCTATTAGTCATTGGTCATTAGTTAGAAGTAATGGGTAATTGGTAATTGGTAATTAGCAAGGTGCACCGGGCATTGCACCCGCAGCATCCGGTGTCAAGACGGCAGAGGGCGGGCACGGGGGCACCGCCCCTACTAATAACCAATGACCAATAACCAATAACCAATAACCAATAACTAATAACTAATTCCCGATTTGCGATCGCAACTTCCCCGTTTTCAATTCGGTCTCAAAAGCCGCCCGCACCTTTTCCCACTCTGATTCGGCTTCCAACAGGCGATCGCGCGCCCCCCTGGCATCAAAAACCTGTTCCCCTCCAGACTCAACCGCCACGCGGCCCATGTATTCCAACTCCTTGCAAACTTCCGAAAAAGACACCGCTCCTAAATTAGCGCTGCTCGACTTCAGCGTGTGAGAAGCCAGCTTCAAACTATCAGCATCGCCGAAAAATATAGCCTCCTTAATTGTTTCTAAATGCTGCGGTGCATCTAACAAATATATTTTAATCAACTCCCCCAAAAAATCCGGATCTTCATCATCGTCTAACTCGCGGAGACTTTGCAAAACCTGAAAATTAATCGGCGAATTTGCTACGGGTTGAACGATCGAGTGTCTAGCAGCCTCGGTGTCAACTTTGTCAGCAATATCTGGATTTTTTAGCTCAGCAGGGGCATCCAATTCATCCCGATGCAGAGGTTGGCACTGCGAAAGGGCGATCGCCAACTCTTCCCGGCGCACCGGTTTAGTAATATAATCGTCCATACCTGCTTCCAGACACTTTTCGCGATCGCCCTGCATCGCATTAGCCGTCATCGCAATAATTCTCGGCTTCTTATTAGCCGGCCAATCCCGACAAATGCGGCGCGTCGCTTCCAACCCGTCCATCTGCGGCATCTGCACGTCCATCAGCACAACATCGTAAGATTGGCGCTTCAGCGCCTCCAAAACCTCCAACCCATTAGCCACAATATCAGCCCGATATCCTATCCTGTCGAGCAAATGCGTAGCGACTTTTTGATTCACCACATTGTCCTCTGCCAGCAAAATCCGAATCTGACTAGAATTAGCTGCATCCTGGGCGGCAGAATTGCTCGCAACCTGCCTCAAAACCGCAGGAGTCCGCTGCACCCGGTGCTGTTCTTGAGACTTTTCAAAATACTTCAATCCCGAAGTCAAAGTTGCCACATTTGAAACTTCTCCCCTGCCGCTTTTGCCAGTAACATATCCAAAAACTTGCAGCAACACATTATAAAACTGAGACTGTTTTAGAGGCTTAGTTAAAAACGCCGAAAAATGTACTTCTGTAGTTTCAAGTTTTTTCCAAACTTCCGCTTTGCTCAAATAAGTAAACAGCACCAAAGGTAGGGTAACTTTGCGAGGGCTTTTAGCTGGGATGACATTCAGATTTAGCCGCTGGCCACCAGACAGATTGCTCAGCTCGAATGAACGAATCTTTACAGCCAAAGCCACGCCGTCCATATCCGGTAAATTCATCGCCAAAATAGCCAAATCAAACTCCGAGTTTGATTTGATAATTTCCAAAGCCTCAGCACCCGAAGTTGCAGCCACGGGTATCATTCCCCAAGCCTCAGCTTGCCGGATCAAAACTTGTCGGTTAATGGCATGATTCTCAACAATTAACAAATGCTTCCCAGCAGCCAATTCTGGCAGTTTTTCCTCAGCACGGCTTTGATTGGCTTCAGCAGTCACCGTGAAATAAAAAATCGAACCAGCACCCGATATTGACGGCGGCTCAAATCCTGCCGCTGGCCTTCCTGCGGTACTTTGTGCGATCGCCGAAACTCCCGGTTGAGACTTAGAACTTCGCGGATCGACCTGACTGACAACCCACATTGTACCGCCCATCATATCGCTCAAACGCTGGCTGATAGCCAGTCCCAGACCCGTCCCGCCGTAATGTCGAGTTGTCGAAGCATCCACCTGCGAAAAAGCTTTAAACAGGCGATCGATCCTGTCTGGCGGAATGCCAATCCCCGTATCTTGGACAGCAAATTGAATCTCGTACTGTCTGCTATCAGGCAACTGTCCCTGCTTAATTGCTAGCGATTGCGAATCTATAATATTGCTTGTTTCCGGCGAATTCTTAGCAGCTACAGGCTCAATTGTCCTGGCCGTACAGCAGACGACTATTTCTCCAGACTCGGTAAATTTAACTGCATTTCCCAGCAGATTTACCAAGATTTGGCGCAGCCTCGTGACATCTCCTAAAATATTTTTCGGAACAGAATCGTCAATAAAGTAAGCCAGTTCTAAACCTTTTTCCGACGCTCTCGGAGCCAGCAATTCCAGAGACTCTTCTATACAGTTTTGCAGCTCGAAGGGGCTGCGTTCCAAATCCATTTTACCCGATTCAATCTTGGAAAAGTCGAGGATGTCGTTAATAATAGTCAGCAAAGCATCGCCGCTGGTGCGAATTGTCTCCACAAAATCCCGCTGTTCTGGCGTTAGTTGCATATCCAGCAGCAAACCCGTCATCCCGATTACCGCATTCATCGGAGTGCGGATTTCGTGACTCATTGTAGCTAAAAATTCGCTCTTAGCTCTGTTAGCAACTTCCGCGGCTTGTCGGGCTTGCTCCAAAGCTTCATTTTGCTCTGCCAACTGTTGCTGCCGCTGAACTTCTGTTTCTAAAAGTTGTGCTTGAGCTAACGTAATTCCGACTTGAGCGGCAACATCTTCTAACAATTCAATTTCGTCTGGAGTCCACTGGCGGGTAGCATCGCACTGGTGCAAAGTAATAATCCCATTCGGTTTACTTTGATAGGAAGTGCGAACCGCTAACATAGATTTTAATCCGATGCGGCGGCACATCGGCACGGAAGATTCGAGCAAAGGATCGGCAAATACATCGGGAGATGCCAGGGCTATATCTTCAGCGAGCAGTTTTTCTGTGTAGGGGTTGTAAGTGACAGAAAGTTCTAAATCCAAAGCCGATTCGTGACCTGGTTCGAGATATTCTGCGACGCAGGGAAGGTGCGGATAGGGTTGGGAAAGATAGGTGTGAATTGTACAGCGGTTGACGCCGAACACGCGCCCGATTTGAGTAGCGGTAGTCTGAAAAATTTCTTGAGTATCTAAGGTCGATCGCACTTTTTGAGTGATTTGCTTGAGCAGTAAAACGCGCTGGTACTGACGCTGCAAAGTGCGGTCTCGTTCTTCGCGGGCAATTTCCGCGCCCATGTAATTGCCCATCAACTTTAACATTTCAAAATTCAGCGGTTTCAAAGCAGGTTTAGCGGTGCTCGAAGTAAAGCTCAAAGTGCCAAATACTCGCCCTTGCACCATTACCCGCGTGCCGACGAAAGCCTCCAACCTGCGGACGGCGTAAGCAGGGTGGTGCTTCCACTGAGTATTGCCGGCGGATTCGATAGAAATCGGTTCGCTCGATCGCAAAACCTCTCGTTCAAAAGTTCTGCTCAAAGCAAAACCGTCTCCTTTAGCAAATCCGAAGGGAAAATCGGACGGTACATAAGCCGCGATCACTTCGTAGCGATCGCCCAAAACCCTGCCCAACAGCCCGATATCCATCCCAAACTGACTGCAACCCATTGCCAGCAACCGGGCAGTGCGCTCCTCAAAAGAGCCTGTCGAGTCCACCATTACCTCGTAGAGCGATCGAATTGCCCGCTCGCTTTCCCGCAGTTCCTCAACTCCTTCTACGCGGTTGCAGACATCGTGCAAAGTCCCTAAAATTCCGGCAATTTCACCTTGAGAATTGGGCTTGACTTGAGCAAACATTTCAACAGAAACAAAGCCAGAATTCGGGTGAATTCCCAATTCATTTTTTCCCGACTCCAGATTGTATTTAAATCGCAGTTCTTGCCGACAAAATTCCGAGTTCCCCGACAGCAAAGACTCCAATAAATTTGCACACTGCGGGCGATCGTCTGGATGCACCCAATCTAAAAAATTTGTTTGCAAACTTTCGGAAACCGAAAAACCAGTAATTTCAGTCCAAGCGCGGCCGAGAAATGTCCAAACTCCCGCCACATCCATCTGAAAAATCACTGTTGCTTTCAAAGAGTCAAATATTTGGAATTGCGGACGATCGCCATTTTTGAGTTCTAACTGCTTGTTTGGAGTAATATCTGTATGAGTTCCGACCAAGCGCAGCGGTTTGCCTCCAGCGCCTCGCAAAACTTGACCCCGGTTCAGCACCCAGACAGTGCTGCCGTCTTTGCAGTACATCCGATATTCTGCTGCAAAATCCGCTGTCTTTTGTGCGAAGTGAGCTTCTAAAGCTGCCTTTAGTCCATCAATGTCATCTCGGTGGATGCGACTCCACCATTCCGATCGGCGGTTCGAGATTTCTCCTGGTTTGTAGCCCAGCATTTCTTGCCACTGCGCCGAATAAAAAAACTCATCACTTTCGAGATTCCAATCCCAAATCCCCTGATTGTTGACAGCAGCGGGGAGATTTGGGGGCTCGGCGAAACAGTTTTGAGCAATTTCTGGCTCTCGGTGGCGATTGGTTGCCGGAAGCTGTATTTGGGCGGCAAGTCTTTTGTATTGCGCGTTGCTAGATTCTAGCTGGCGCTGCAAAGCGATCAAACCAGAATGCAGAGATTTTGAATCCAGCGCTTGTAAAAGGATAGTTTTAGGATTGACAATCCCGATCGGGTGATTGCTTTCGTTGATGACTAATAAAGGCAACTGGCAGTAGTGTTTTTGCAGCAGGGCGACGGCTGCTTCGAGGGTAGAGTGCGATCTGATCAGGGGCGGCGAGCTGCTGCAAATCGCTCCTGCTTTAATTTTGTTCGAGTCTGTTAAGAGCGCCTGCAACTGCACGATGTCCCGCGAACTTACCACCCCAACGAGTTTGTGGAGGTTGGGATTTGTAAATTTGGAATTTGTAGCAGCACTCGAATTTAGTTCGGGAGTTTCAGTAATTAATACATAGCTAACATTGTATCTAAACATCAGTTGCGCCAAATAGCGAACCGAAGCCGAAGCAGGAGCGTGAATAATTCGCGAAGCTGCGATTTGAGGAATTTGAGAAAGTTTAATTAAACTCGCCGGCAGCTCTAATTTCGGAGGTGAACTCGGCAGCGCCGGAGGGAAGGCGAAGGTCGCAAGAGGAAAAGCGCTGCTTGATTTTTGTGGCGATTCCCCAATTTCCTGCAACAGTTCGACCAAGCTTTGAGAGCTAATTAAACCGACAAGTTCTTCAGCGTCGCTGACGACGGGCAAATGACCGATATGATTTTTTTCCAGCAGACTTGCTAAGGCAAAAAAGTCGGGAATTTCCGATTCACGGGCGACAGTTACGGTCCTAATCATGATTTGCTCGATCGCAAATCCCCTCAAAGCGGAGCCGATCGAATTTAGCTGTACCACATCTCGCGCTGTAAAAATTCCCAACACCGTCGGGCCGCCCAGATGGGGAGGTTTTGAGCCGTTGAAGCCCAGCCCGTTGGATGGCGCTACCACACGCGGTAAGCCGTTGTAGAAACCCAAATGTTCCCGCGATTGTGGGGAAGTCCCGTTAGCCAGATTTTCGACTTGAAAATTCCCGCGCGGTTCCACCACGAGCACGTAACTGGCCCCTGTGCTGCTCATCAGCTCGATCGCCTTTTCTACAGGCGTCTGAGGGGTGACGGTGAGGGGGTTGCGGTTGATGACCTGACTGAGGGAGGGAATAAACATCAGGGGGCATAAAAGTGATATTGGTTAAAAAAACCCGATCGCGGGCACCAGCTTGATTGAGAGGCTTGACCCGCGAGGTTTCCAAGCGCGCTCAAAGTTTCTTTACAATTAAAGTCACCCCTACTTCCAGCATCTTGGCATTTAAAAGTAATTTCGTGCCACATCCTGACCATTGACAGTCAACGACAAGCCACAACCAATGCTATCAGCCACAGGGCCGACTTTTAACTGGCCGGCAATTCCTCGCCGGGCCTGACTGCTGCGGGTTGACGAGCAAGAATTTCTGCGATTTTCTAGACTGCACCCTACTTTCTCGCCCTCAACGGAAATCTCGCTCAGATTCTGTGTGAGGCAACATAACCATACACTACCAATTTACCAGTGGCAGGAGGGTTGTTACAAGATTGCCAATTAGTAGGTATATAAACTGTGCAATTAGCGGGTCGGAGAGCCCAGAGGGAGAGAACCGGAAAGGGGGATTTTTG
Source organism: Microcoleus sp. LEGE 07076 (assembly GCF_015207455.1). GTDB lineage: Bacteria > Cyanobacteriota > Cyanobacteriia > Cyanobacteriales > Microcoleaceae > Microcoleus. The sequence goes on along the minus strand of NZ_JADEWV010000065.1, from coordinate 22,034 downwards.
CATCTAAAACAAATAATTGCGATAATAACTAACTTTATATTATAGCAATAATAAATTATTGCTAAAACTTGTCAACTCTCAGAAACTTTAATTGTCAATTGCTTGAGTTGAATTCAATCAAAATAGCGCTGTTCCCCGCCACCGCAAAAGTCACCTTACCACCCTTCAAGGTTAACCTACCAATAACCTCATCCATTGCCCTAGAGCCGAACTCCCGCACCGTGCCATTACCAGCTTTGATCAGAGCCGAAATATCGGCACTAACAGTGTAAGATTTTGGTTGGTCATTGACAGCCAGCAAGTAGAGATTGTTGCTAGCATCAAGAGTTGCAACTACCATTAAATCGGAACTGTTAGCCAATTCTACCGGAAAAAAAGTAGCTTTCGCGCCCTGCAGGGCCCGAATTCCCATCCGCAAAGCATAATATCCGGCACGCCGTTTTCCCCCACTTCCCAATAAACCTTCCGCCAGTCCCGACTTTCCCCAATCGTACAAACAAAATATGTGACTGCCGTAAATATAATTATCCCCCGGTTGGGAACCTCGAATCAAATTTTTAATCAAACTTAAAGCGAGAGATAAATTGTTATAACTAACTTCATAACTTCCCCACTCACCAATCCAAAGCTGCGAGTTAGCAAGTGCAGTTCCCTTCATCTGGCTTCGCACTTTTTGGGTATAGTTAGAAATATCTGCATCGTAGTTGTGGAAGTTGACCGCATCGAAATAATTAGGTATTTCCTGCAAAGCAAAAGCGGGCCATTTGCTGCCGCCTATGGTGATCGGGCCGTGAATGCGGTAAGGGCGATCGGGCAAATAAGTTTTGTAAACAAAGTCGATCGCATCTTTTGCCACCTTAACCAACTCAAAATAATCCGCCATAGTTCCGCCCCAACCCTGTTGGCGGTAGTCGGGTTCGTTGTGAATTTCCCAATCATCAACGCGGTAGTCATTGCGTACATTCAGCCAATAAACAGTAGCAAAAACGTGTTCCCACCACTCATTCCAATCTTCTTTAGTCCGGGGCGGATTCAGTTGCAGCGCCCAACTCGGATTCCAGCTATTATCAACATTACGAATGCTGACAACCGGGCGAATATTTGCTTGTTTGAGAGTATTAAAAATAGTTCTCGCATTACCTTGCCAAACAGTGCCAGGTTCTCCAGACCACCAATAATCGCTACCGTGAGGCGGGTCGGTCATAATCTTGTCCCAAGGCGTCCAATTAATTATATTTGGATTTGCCTTAATTTCGGAGATTTCCGGCTGGCCGTATTTGCCGTCGTCGTCTTCGGGTTCCCACCGAGACATCCCGCCGTAAATCCGATAAGTATTAATTCCCAAATCTTGTAAATCTTTGAGGTCAAAGTTGATGTTGCCCTCGACGGCACCGATGTAGCGAGTGCTGACACCCGCAGCAGTGCCGGAGAATTTAATTGCGACGGTGTTTTGAGCAAAAATTCCCCTCGCGCTGCACAACTCAAGGATCAGGGCGATTAAAATGCCGATCGTAAAATTCCGAATTGCTGTTTTGGATAACACGGAGGAAATGGGTAATTGGTAATTGGTAACTCGCAGACAATAGCTGCCCATTCAAAATTGGTATAGCGATCGAGCTCATTCATTGTATCAACTTAGTTTGTTGCGACTTACCCAGGGGCGGTAAGAAACCGGGTTTTTATCGACAAGACTCGTTACGGTGTACAGATTTGCTCAAAAACCCGGTTTCTCAGAGTCGCGGCTGCACAAAAATCGGGTTGTTACCAGAATACTTCGTTTGCTAAAACTTCTCCACAACATACTTGCCCAAATTCCTCCCCGCCTTCAACCCATCTCGGTTATCCGAGGGCCAATGAGCACCGCCGTAAACGCGACTCATCCCAGCTTCAGTAAAACTTTGAAAAGTCCGAGGCTGCAAATTTACTGAAGCATCAGCAGCCGCTGTAAAACTCACATTATCGCCGAAAAAAGCAGTCAAAACTGCATCCGCTGCACCGCCAAAGGTACTGTGTCCAGAAATACAAGCAGGGGAAGATGGAGTAAGCTGTCGCACAAATAGACATTGCATATTCAGGGCGGCCCCGACACCCAACTGATTGTTTTATTGTTTTTTAGATAAAATTTAAATGCCGCAACAGCTTATCGCCTCGGCGAATCACACTGCATATTTGCTGTTCGCTAGTGCTAAAATCCTGGCTGGGCAGACATCCTATCAAACGGCTGCTGCAAATAATGTGCAAAATATGAGTTGAAGGTGCAAAATATGATCTCAAACAGCTTTACTTGCCAAGAAATCTCTCATGTAGCGATTCACTAACTGCGGCTGTTCCTGCTGCACCCAGTGGCTGCAATTAGGAATGTACTGAATCTGAAAATCCCGCACGTAATCTGCTGTCTGGTATGTTAACTCTTTGCCGAGGGCGCTATCATTTTCTCCCCAAATCATCAGCGTCGGAACTTCCAGCAGGTTCCAATTCCGGCGAGCGAGAAATCCGCCAGCCAGATTGCGGTAATAATTGATAGTAGCAGTCAGAACTCCCGGTTTGGCAGCCGCATTTTTGTAAGCTTGGATATCTGAGGGGGTGAAAGTATTTTTGTCAACTGCCATGCCTTCCAAAGCAAGAGCGATCGCCCGATAGTCGCCCAACTTAATTAAAAATTCCGGCAAAACTGGCAACTGAAATAAAAATATATACCAACTTTTCAGCAATTGTTGGGGAGTTCGCAACCCTTCAGCAAACTTTGCTGGATGGGGTAGATTCATCACAATTAATTTATCCACCATCTCTGGATAAGCATAGGCGAAATTCCAGGCGATCGCCCCTCCCCAATCGTGGGCAACTAAGACACAACTTTTGTAGCCAAAACATTGAATAATTCCCTTGACATCTTGCACAAATTCTGCCATTATATAAGCAGATTTATGCTTCGGTTTATCACTGTCGTTGTAACCCCTGAGATCGACAGCGACAACTTGATAATCCGATGCAAATTCCGGGATTTGATGCCGCCAAGAATACCAAAATTCAGGAAATCCGTGCAGCATCAGCATCAATGGGCCTTCACCTTGAGTGACACAGTGCAGTTTGATGCCGTTTGTGGTGATAAATTCGTGTTTCCAAGCAGCTTCTACCACAGACATATTTGATGTTTCCTCTAGATGTAAATTTATCTTAGCAGTTGTTAAAGTTAATATAGGTAAACTTTAGGCAGATACTTAAGGAGTTAATACCATGTCTGGCGATCGCCTGCAAAACATTGTTAACCGCTTGACAGCTACTCTCAAGCGCGACGTATTAATTGAAAAATCCCTATACGAAATTCGAGAAGTGTTGCAGAGCGATCGCGCGGTGCTGTATTATTTTTACAGGCAGTGGCAAGGTCGAGTGACTTGCGAGATGCTAAGTGCGATCGAACTCTCAATCTTGGGTTCAACCGGGCCAGACGAGTGTTTTAACGGCGAATACGCTGCTTTGTACGAAGCAGGTAGAGTTAGGGCGATCGCAGATATTGAAACAGAACCCATCAACCAATGTCACCGAGATTTTCTGCGTAGCATGAAGGTTCGCGCTAATTTAGTCGTGCCAATCTTAACGAAAAAAGGGCTGTGGGGGCTGTTAGTTGCTCATCAGTGTAGCGGGCCGCGTACTTGGTTGCGATCGGAGATTGAATTCATGCAGAAACAAGCAGAAAATATGGCAATGTCTCCGACAATTCAAGATAGTTAATACAGAACTTCACGCACGAATAACTGTAACCGATCGCCCCATTGGAGTAGTATGAATCTCAGTGTTCAACCGTTCTTCCAATTCCAGTGCATTCTCGCGGCGGTCGAATATTACCAACCAACCAGAATCCTGTCCCAATCTAGCCAAATATCCATCTAACTGTTCCAAACCTTTACTCAAAGGATCGACTTTTCTAGTCCGCCAAACCTTCAGTTCAATTCCCAATGTTACCTCACCGTAGCGCAAACATAGATCCATGCGATCGCGCCCGATCGCATATTCCCGTTCCAAAGTTCCCCCACCATTAATCACCCGATGCAGAAACGCCATCAGCACCAAATGAGGCGCAATTTCAGGATAGGAGGCACTTTTGAGCAAAGGTTCGCCATGCTGCAACCAAAATCCCATAAAAGCTTGGAGCAACGCATCCGTGATTAGTTCGCCGCGAGAGTTCAACCAAGTCGGACTGATCATCGGTAAACTATCTTGCGGGCCTTGCACCAAAACTCGTGGCAAAACTTCTCGGTAAATCGGATTGGCGATGACCAAACCCCCAGCCGGATCGCGTTTGAGCAAGCCCAAATCTACCAGGTATTGGCGATCGTCATTAGAAGACTCTGGCAGTTCTTGTCCCGCTAAAATCGGCTCGATAATCGCTTTAACTCGATTTTCTCTCAGTTTTTCTGCCAAACTATCTAAATGCGTATCTTGACGTTGAATTATAATTTCTTTAGCTGTTAAAATATGTTCGGTTGTAATTTCTATAGATTCATCAGTAACTAACTCTTCTACTATTTCCTTAGCTAGTGCATTCACCAACCAAGGCTGTCCCTGAGTGAGTTCAAAGGCTAAAGCTGTTGCTTCCGGTGTAAAAAGTTGTCCGGTATCTTCGGTATGTTGCGCGTAGAGTTCGGCGACTTCTTCGGCGTTAAAATTGCGTAAAGTGAGCGATCGCACTTTAATATTAAACGGACTAGAAGTATTGAGTCTGTCGCTACCGCCCCCAGCCACTTTGTAATCCCGCACATCCCGCAAACCGATTAAACCAACCGATTGAGGAAAAGCTTTAGGACGATTGGGATAAGCATCGCGCAGTTGGCGCAAAATGGAAATCAAAGCTTGGTCTTGCAATGCGTCAATTTCATCAATAAAGATTACCAAAGGACGAGGGGATGCTTGCGCCCAAAGACTCAGTGCATCGCCGATTCGCTGTCCCGATTCCAACGAAGGCCAAGCTGGAGGCTGTAATTCCTGGGGAAGTCGGATGGAAATCGCCCGTCGCCAAGCAGCCAGAATCGCCTCTTCAGCACCAGCAATATCTTGACTGAAGGGTGCGCCGACCTCTACAGATAGCATCACAGCGGTGTATTTTCCGCTATCAGTGAGTTGTTTGGCCAAAGCTAGCATGGCGGTGGTTTTACCCACTTGTCGGGGTGCATGGATGACGAAATAGTTGCGTTGAGCGATTAACCGTTCTAAGCCAGGTAAGCGCAGTGTTGGGGGTAGCACGTAATGAATGTCTGCTTGGCAGGGGCCTGCGGTATTGAACCAGCGTGGCATAGCTAAATTGGGGGTAAAGGGGTTGCTCTCAGTTTACTGTGCTGTACCCGAATAGAAAAGATAAAAGTTACTCGGAGCGCCGTGAATTGATAAAGCCTTTGTCAAGGGCCCTGAGCTTGAAAATACGGGCTAACGATCGCTGTCATAAAACTTCAATCCAGCATCTTAAATACTCTTAAACGACGATATTATTAGTATTAATCATTTGAAAGTGCTGAAATGTTAGACCAAGCCCCAAAACTGTAAAGAGTAAAAGCTAGAGGCACTGTACAACTCCCAGGAAAAACTATGCCCCTCATGCAAATTTCAAAGCCTTTTCTAATCCCAGCACAGCGTCGATGTTTTATCCTTAATCATCTTGGCATCACACTTTGGGCAAGGATGTGTACTAGGCCAGGGATAGAACCGCGATCCCCGACATTGAGGACAAGTACTCGGATAATCATAGTTAGGATCGCCAGTCGGGCCATCTTTGCCATTGCGCCCAATCCCAACGTCAACTACTGCTTTACAATCTTCACAGGTCATTGTTCTAACAACAGTGATCATTCCAAAGCCCAGACCACCAGAAACCTCTTTTGCTATGTACCCACAACCAGGACATACAAAGTTACATTTTATACCCATTGTTTTCTTTCGTTAATGAAGCTTGGCTAATTTGTACCAGTATACCTCTGTCCCAAAGCCGATCGGATTGCAGAGCAGAACTCTCTGACGACTAAGCAGACTAACTTGTAATAGTATTTTAATTGTAGGGTGCGTCAGGTGAGTTTCTTTAACAATTATTTAAAGTTTAAATATCTGACGCACCTTACTAATTATGAGAATTGCGTAATTCCTGTTACTATTAACTAACAGCTACAGCACTCCCTAAAGGATGCTGCTGCAAAACAGCTTGCAAATACTTCCCAGTATAAGACATCGGATTTGCCGCCACATCCTCCGGTGTCCCCGCCACAATAATCTCGCCGCCCTTATCTCCCCCTTCCGGGCCAAGATCGATCGCCCAATCGCAGCACCGAATCACATCCAAATTGTGTTCAATTACCAAAATTGAATTACCCTTATCCACCAACCTTTGCAGCACATTTAACAAATGGTGAACATCGTAAAAAGACAAACCAGTCGTCGGTTCATCAATTAAATAAAGCGTCTTCCCAGTCGCGCGGCGCGACAGTTCCGTAGCCAACTTCACCCGCTGCGCTTCGCCCCCAGAAAGCGTCGGCGCAGGCTGTCCCAACTGAATGTAACCCAAACCCACATCCACCAAAGTTTGCAATCTGACACCAGCCCTGGGAATATTTTTAAACATTTCCCAAGCCTCCTCCACAGTCATGTTCAAAACATCAGAAATTGACTTGCCTTTATACTTTACTTGCAGCGTTTCTCGGTTGTAGCGCGCACCTTTACAAACCTCGCACTGCACGTAAACATCCGGCAGAAAATTCATCGAAATCACGTTCACGCCTTGACCGCCGCAAGCTTCGCACCTGCCTCCTTTCACGTTAAAAGAAAACTGTCCAGCTTTGTAACCTCTTGCCTTCGCTTCAATGGTTTCGCAAAATAAATCCCGAATCACATCAAAGACTCCCGTGTAGGTAGCGGGATTGGAACGCGGAGTGCGGCCGATGGGAGATTGGTCGATGACAATTACTTTGTCAACCACATCCTGAAGAGAGCGTTCTCCCTTCGTTTTTAGGGCTTCCATATCGGGCGGTAAAGGAACTTTTTTGGTGAGATAGTGTTGCAGTGACGGATACAGCAATTCATTGATTAAAGTGGATTTTCCTGAACCGGAAACACCTGTCACGCAGACAAGTTTTCCCAGGGGAATTTCCACATCGACGTTTTTTAAATTGTTGCGACTCGCATTTTTGATTGAGAGAGCTTTCCCGTTGCCTTTTCTCCTTTCGTTGGGGGTTTCAATTACTCGTTTTCCCGACAGATAAGCACCTGTCAAAGATTCCTCGGCTGCTAGCAAGTTTTCTAAACTTCCTTGCGAGATGATTTTGCCACCGTGAACTCCGGCACCTGGCCCGATATCGACAATATGGTCGGCGGCGCGCATGGTTTCTTCATCGTGTTCTACGACAATCAAAGTATTGCCTAAATCGCGCAATTTTGTTAAGGTTTGCAGCAGCTTAAAATTGTCTCTTTGGTGCAGTCCGATGCTGGGTTCGTCCAAAACGTAGAGGACACCAGTCAGACCAGAACCGATTTGAGTGGCGAGGCGAATTCGCTGGGCTTCTCCGCCGGAAAGTGTCATTGCGGCGCGGTCTAAGGTCAGATAATCTAATCCGACATCTAGCAAAAATTGCAGCCTTGCTTTGATTTCTTTCAGGGCTAAATCGGAGATTTGAAATTGCCGATCGCTCAATCCCAAATTATTGACTCGTTCTCGACATTCGCGAATCGAAATCCCCGTCAAGTCCACAATTCCGTACTGTCCCAACCGTACCGACAGCGCTTCGGGCTTCAAGCGTTTGCCGTGACAACAATCGCAAGAGCGATCGACTCGATACTGTTCCAATTTCTGCTTGATCAGATCGGAACCAGTATCGTCGTACTGGCGCTGCAACATGGAAATTACGCCCTTAAAATCTCTCCTCAAATCAGTGACGCTGCTGTCTCGCTTCTTGCTTTCTCCGGTTTGTTTTGACTCATTACCGTACAAAATCACCTGCTGGTGTTCTGGCCTCAAGCGGAACCAAGGAGTGTCAATATTAAACCCGCAAGTATCAGCAACGCTGCACAGCAAAGAGAGATAATAGGAATTGTCTTTGTCTGACCAAGGGGCGATCGCACAATAAACAGGTGCTTTGTCATCAGGAATGACTAACTCCGGCGCAAAAGTCCGCAAACTCCCCAAACCGTGACAGTTGGGACAAGCGCCGTAGGGCGAATTAAACGAAAATAAGCGGGGGGAAAGTTCTTCCATCACCGCGCCGTGTTCAGGACAAGCAAAGTTTTCGGAAAATACGATCGGCCCATTGGCTGGTTCGGAATTTTCGTCAGGCGGTAACTCTTCTACGATCGCAATTCCCTCAGAATGCCGCAAACAAGTTGCCAGAGAATCCACTAAACGCTCTTCTAAACCCGGTTTTTTAACTAACCGATCGACAACTATCTCGATATTGTGGATATGATTTTTATCTAATTCGATATTTTCCGAAAGTTCTAAAATTTCTCCGTTAACTTTGACGCGAATAAATCCTTCTGAAGCTAAACTCGACAATAATTTGCGGTGAGTGCCTTTTTTTCCGCGCACAACTGGTGCCAGAAGGTGAAAGCGAGTACCGTCTGGAAGTGCCATAACTCGATCGCACATTTCATCAATTGTCTGCGGCGCAATGCAGCGATCGCAAATCGGACAGTGCGGTTCGCCAGCTCTGCCGTACAGTAATCTCAGATAATCGTAAATTTCTGTAACAGTGCCGACAGTCGATCGCGGGTTGTGAGAAGTTGACTTTTGGTCGATCGAAATAGCCGGACTCAACCCCTCGATCGCATCCACATCCGGCTTATCCAACTGTCCCAAAAACTGGCGGGCGTAAGCGCTGAGAGACTCTACGTAGCGCCGTTGTCCCTCTGCAAAAATTGTATCGAAAGCTAGGGAAGACTTTCCCGAACCCGAGACACCAGTAAACACGATCAGTCGATCGCGCGGCAGTTCCAAATCGATATTCTTAAGGTTGTGCTGTCTCGCACCGCGAATCCGAATCGTATTTTGGCTGTTGGAGTTAGAAGTCGTCACATGATGCCCGTTGTCGGATGCACAAGGCTTGCTGTGTGAGGTTTTGGCGCGTTGGGACATGAGAATAGTGCAAAACAGTGCTTAACCATCTTAGCGCTGCCTTTGGACTAGCTGGCATCCAAACTCAAGAATATCAAAGAATCTTAAACAGTTGACAGTTGACAGTTGAGGGTTCAGTTTTAATGCCCGCTGCTGTTTGCAAACTAGACTGCATAATGTTTACTTCCCCTGCATTGAGATTAATATCAAAGAATCGTCAAATAAGTTTCCGTGGGCCCGTCGGGCAAAACCTTCAAACTTTGATGTTTCAAATCCACTTCAATTCCCAGCGCTTCCATTGGAATCACGCCTAAAAGCGGAGTTTTCCCATCTGGCAATTCCAAACACTCAAACGTGCCTTCGCGCCCGCACAGAAAAATCGAAGCATCTCGAAAAATCCTCGCCTCGCTAATGCCCGTAGCTGTTTCCACAACCACTTGCTTGAGAATTTTCAAACCCAGTCTAGCAATGACATCTTTAGGCAAACACAAAGTAGTCGCGCCTGTATCCACTAGAACATTTTCTAGAGTAACAGACCTGACTTGCTCAATAGGAATCAAACCATCTTCTGCTTTTCCTTCATCCAGCCGATTCGTAATTACTAGGGTTGTTGTAACTTTTCCCATGAGGCTTTCTGTAGTTGACTGCATAATTTTCATCTGAAAAATTGCTGTCTTAATTTTAGCAGACAATAAGCCTCTTGCTAAAGTCCTTTTAATCATTTTTTATGACGATGCTCAGAGCAACGTCCCACAACAAAAAAGATTGGACGTTGCTCCGAGCATCGTCCAATCTTTTTTGGGAATAATTTTCATCCTAAAATTCAACCAGAGCTGAGATTCCGAAAATAAAGATTATTCCTGTTTAATCCTAGCCTTTTTTAGGAGAGCGAGCCATGCAATTACTTGGGATTAACCACAAACTGACTCACAATAAACGGCTTTTGATTGATAATCGCCTGTGGATTAGCATCAAGTTGCGGCTGGGTGTAGGGTTCTACGCCGTAAGTCGTGACCAGCAACTGCTGCGTTCCAGGGGCGATCTCAAACTCATTCCAGCCGTAGGTATGCACTCCTAAATATTGCCCCTGAAGCAATTTAGCGTCAATCCCAGAACGTTCTAAACCTACTGGATCGTATCCGAGCGGCGCTGTCCGAGCATCCAGAATATTGCGGACAAAAGCATCTTTTTGTTCCCTTGTTGGCAATGAATTATAGCGATCTTTTTCAGATTGTGGCAGGAGGGCGGCGGGCGTAAAAGCAACTGTTGCGGGGCCAAAGGGGGCAGCAAATGGGCCTTGACCAATATTCAATTGAATCGCAACGGGACTCGTCATTACATCAATCACATCCGTGGGGATTTGCGGCTGACCTGCTGCTTCTTGATAGGTGACGTTATTCACGACATAGCCGTGAAAATCTCCAGTAGCAAAAACCACATTTTTGATGTTATTCTCTTTGATGAAACGCAGCAAATCTGTTCGCTCAGCCGCATAACCTTCCCAGCGATCGCCTGCAACGGGAATGCCAAAATTTTGAATCGGATCGCTTGACATAATCACCTTCCAAGTGATGCCATTTTGCTGAGATTTCAGCAAGTCATTTTTCAAATCCTGAAGTTGCACCGCCCCTAACATCGTGCGATTCGGTGTAAAGGCATCGTTGAGGAACTTATTAACAGTAGCCTGGTCGGAAGTTTCCGGAATACTTTTTAAGGAATTATCGCGAAAAGAGCGCAAATCTAACACAAATGTAGCGGCATCACTACCGTAGGTATTGTAGCGATAAAGCTTCTGTTCGTTAGCAGTGCGGGGGTCTCTCGTATTGCCGTAAAAATCGTCTCGCACGGGATTGTAAGCTTGAAATGCTCGCAAAGCATCGTCAAATACAGGCGTATCGTTGACAAAGCCTCCCCCTGTCCCGAAAATTCCTTCCTTCTGAGGCGACTCGGCGGGCGTTGCACCTCCGGCAAAATCATTGGTGAGTTCGTGGTCGTCCCAGGTAGAATAGATGCTGGTGGAAGCCTGCAAATTAGCCCAAGTATTGAGGCCATAACGCTGAGAGTAAACTTCGTTCTGCTTGGTGCTGAACTCTTCAAGAGTTTTCGGTTGTCTGACTCCTGGTAAATCCGGCGATAAATCGTCTACATAAGCGCTGTCGCCGATGCGAACAAAAAAGTCGAGATTGCGTTCTGCTGCATTTGCGATCGCCGGAAAAGGAGTTAGTTGACCCTGCCAATCCCCAGCCACGCCAAATCGTAAACCTTTGCGACTTCCCAATTCAGCAGCAGTACGGAATTGTCCGACGGCTGAAGTGCCAGCGGCATCGCGCACGCGGTAAAAATATTGAGTTCCTGCCTTTAAATTCGTCAGTTGAACTTTCACCGGCATCGTGATCTCGGTGGCTGTATTCGTGAGAGTGCCGACAATATTGCCGAAGTTGCGATCGGTGGAATATTCAAAGACAACATTACCAAGAACTGTGCTGCGCGTCCACAAAACCGTTGAATTTTGGGTAGTATCTCCAGCAGCCACGCCATTCGGCAAAGTTGAATCGCCAGACTTAATAAATGGTGTAACTTCGCGTCCTTCAGCAGCACCAAACTGGATATAATGTTCGATGCCAGTGATTTCGTCGCGCTTAACAGCAGCAGCCACACCAGGGTTTTTACCCAGATAATAGCCATCGTTATATAAAGGACTGGGACTGCGATTTTCCGATTCACCAAATAGGATGAAGTGACCAATGCCTGTAATTTCATCGCGATCGACGGCGGCAGCTACATCGGGGTTTTTTGCTAGATAATAGCGGTTGTTATAGAATGCGCTAGGATTGCGTCCCTCAGATTCTCCAAAATTAAGAAAGTGTTGTATTGCTGTCGTGGCTTTGCTATTAACTGCGGCTGCAACATCCGGGTTGTTTAGGACGTAATAATTACTGTCGAATAGGGCGCTAGGGCTGCGACCCTCTGATTGACCGAATTGGCTGAAGTGTGCAAATCCGTTCGGGAAGCTTCCGTTGGCTACAGCGGTAGCAACAGCGGGGTTTTTTGCCAGATAATAGCTTTCATTAAAGAGACTTTTAGTGTCTAACATCATGGAAAATACTAACTCTTGTTTAAGGGCTTTGGGTCAAAAATGACCTTCAGAGGATTATATACTGTTGGGGCAGTATTTGTAGGGTGCGGATCCACCAAAAATCCTTGCATCAAGACCAAAAATTTGATAGAGACGCACCTAACACAATTCCCATCTGCTAGTATTTGTAGGGTGCGGATCCACCAAAAATCCTTGCATCAAGACCAAAAATTTGATAGAGACGCACCTAACACAATTCCCATCTGCTAGTATTTGTCGGGTGCGGATCCACCAAAAATCCTTGCATCAAGACCAAAAATTTGATAGAGACGCACCTAACACAATTCCCATCTGCTAGGTAGGTCGCTTGCTAGATAACAAATTGAATTTTGGAATTAAAGAAGGGCGACTAACCCTACGAATAATCTGCGTTTATCTGGCTCGCATCTGCGGTTAACTTATCAATATTATTTGACAACAGCAGTCGGTGCAACCATATTCCAATTTACCCGAGAAACACCGTACAAAATAAAATTATCCAAAAGTCCGTAAGCACCCCCGCAATTGTAACCCACATTCCGCAGATCAGACCCGGAGGAATGGGACTTTTCATAAATTAACAGTCATCAAAATTTTTACTACCTAACTTTTTCGGCTTTAGTGTAACTTTTTTTCAAATTAATCGATAATTCTAGAAATTGACTTTACAGATTTTTGTTAATAGACTCATTCTTTTTATCTAGCAATTTATTTGACCTAAATCAACCAAAGAAATCTCGGTTAAGATGATTGTTATCTTGGCTAATAATTGAAATTTATTCAAAATATCTAGCTCTTTATATCAATAATCATCCATCTTCAATCATTAAATAGTATTGACCGCAAACCTTCCCTAGATAATTCAATAACTGTTGGCGTTCTTTTGTTAAATTGCTCACCTGCTCCACTTTATTCAGAGTTACTAAATGCACGGCTTGAAACATCTGAAATACCCATCGCATAGTCGGTTTATTTGTGAATTCCTTGACCTGATTTCTGATGCTCTCATTGGCTGATTCTAATTCTTGCCTCAACTTTCTTTGAGCGAGGTTGTATACCAGCATACATACTCCCATTATCATGGCTATTGGTTCCACTCTTTCGGGATTCTTCACGAATACATTTGATGTGAAAAATCAGGGATCTTTGAGAAATCTAAATCCTCTTTCGGTACTTTGTTGCGCTTTGTATTCTTCTAATATCTGTCGCTGACTTAATTCATTTTTGTCGATAATATTTGTGGCTAATATGAATCTACCTGCTTTGATTATTTCGGCTGATATTACTGATTCTCTGATTTCTATTTCCCCGGTTATTTGGTATCCTCTTGTCTCTGGTTTGGTTGTTGGCTTGGGTCTGGTTGTTGGTTTTTTTATGGGTTTCTCTCGACAGTCAATTTCTGTAATCTGGTGATATTTTCATGAGTCTGATAGCTGGTTTATTGCTATTTCTGCGTCGGCTTGACAAGCAAATTCTTGCCGAGATAGCTTACGCAGTGCTGCTTTCACGGTTTCTAACTGTTTTTTTACTTGTTTGTTTATTTGTTTGATGCTTGCGGTTTTCCTGGCTTCACTTTCTACGATTAACCATCTTTGTTTGATGTTGCTATATTCGCTGGTTCTTTCGGCTATCTTATATCCGGCTAGTCCGCTTGGTTGCCATTCGGATTCGCTAATTTCTAGGATTTTATTTTGTGCCTCTTTTATGCTTAATGGGACTCTGGTTATCCATTTCATTCCTGCCATTGCTGAGATGTTGTCGGCTGTATATAAGGCGCTGTCTGCTACGCAGATTCCTTCAAATGTCCATTGTTTTTTGAATTCTTTTAGTCTTGAGACGAATACGCTTTTGTCGTCGATGTTCCCTGAGTCTATTTTTAGATATAGTGGTATGTCTCCGTCTCCTGTTACGATCATGTCTATGATGAATTGTTTGAGGTCTGGTCGATGGTCCCTGGAGTATCCGTGTACTATTTCTATGGGTTTGATTTCGGTGTCTGCTTCTGAGGTTTCTTTTTCTATTTCGTTGATGGCTTCTGTTTCGTTTTTGTAGTCTCCATCTACGTACATTGAACTGCCGTCTAGATGAATGCTGTTCATTTTTACTTGAAATTTATGAGCTGCTTTTAGGGCGATTGCTGTAAATATTTTTGTGGTTCCTGTTTGGTAGTATTTGTCTAATGATCTCCCTAGTCTGTCATCGTTTAAATGTTTGGGCAATATTCCGTTTCCGATTAGATGTTCTGTTGCTTTTTCAACGAAAAGTTCCTCGAATATGTATAGTGGGGCGCTCGAAAATCCTAATTCATTCAAAATCATTGCTTTCATTAGTTGTCCGGAACTTAGGGTTTCTTTGCTTTTGATTTCGACTATTTTATTGACTTCTTCTACCAATTCCATCTCGTCTATTATTCCTGCTACTATTCCTAAATGGTCTATATTTAGGACTTTTATTGCTTCTTTTGCCTCATTCATGGTTTTTCTCCCTTTCTACTTGACTTGATTATTTTACACCAAAAAAGCCTGAAATGACTACTAGGTAATCATTTCAGGCTTTAATTTCTACAATTAGAGCGTCATTAAATCTGCTTGAATATCTACAGAATGTGGGTTAAACAATTTAGAATCTACTCCCAGAACAATTCTAAAAGCGCACAACAGCCGAATTACCAGCCTGCGTTTCAGTCCCGACGGCAAAATCTTAGCATCCGCCTGCGATGACAGTACAATTAAATTGTGGAATCTCGAAACCGGCACCGAAATTCAAACAATCCAAGGGCACGGAACTTGGGTAAAAAGCATTAGTTTCAGTCTTGATGGCAAAACTTTAGCATCCGCAAGTTTCGATCGCACAATTAAACTGTGGAGTATACCAGATGCCAGGGCGATCGCGACTTTTGAAGGACATGGCGATCGAGTTAATGATGTCAACATCACTCCTGACGGCAAAACTATCGTTTCCGCTAGCGATGATTCGACATTAAGAATCTGGAATTTAGAACTCAATTTAGATAGTTTAATCGAACTTAGTTGCCAGTGGCTGAGCAATTATATTGTTAATCATCCTGAAGAAAGGGCGATCGCACAAATCTGCGATCGTTCAAAAAATGGCATAAATTATGACAAAAATTTGGGCTTGTAGGGGCAGGTTAACCAATAATTTATGATCAAAATGAATAATATTGTAAATCCGCCCCCACCAACAAGAAAAATGTACCGTGAATTTATTGTGAAATATTCATGTAAATGCTGGCGGGGATGGGGCGAGTTTATGAGATTATTTGTAGGTTTCATAGATAGTTTATGAAACCCGCCCCTACAGGATTTTGGGATTTTTATTGCACACCAATAAACTTGTGAGTTTGCAAAGACAACCTGTAACTCGGATGCTGTTTTAGTAACTCCAAAATAATCGGAATAGCCCGCTCGCGCGATTCCCATTCCGGCTGCAAAAACACAGGCACCTTGATACCTTCAATAAAATATTTTTTGTAAAAATCAACTTCTTCGCCCGTGCTAACCACCAATTTAATTTCATTAGCTTTCTTCCAGAAATGCTCTTGCACCGGATATTGAGGATTGATATGTTCTTTAGGAGAAAGAGTAATCCAAGCCTGCGGCGAAACATCTTGCCAATAAGCGCCAGAAGTTTCAATGCTCACTTGCTTGTCAGCTTGTAACAATGCTGCAACTAATTTTGGCAAATTCGGGTGGATGAAAGGTTCGCCTCCAGTAATCACAACCCTCGGAGACTGCAATTGAGCTAGCAATTGTGCGATCGACTGCGGCACCGATGGCAAATCTTTGCCCCCATTTGCATAACCGGTATCGCACCAAGGACACCGCACAGGACAACCGGCCAATCTGATAAAATCTACTAAAGTTCCCGTCCAGTAACCTTCGCCTTGAACAGTGCACTGAAAAGTTTCGTGAATTGGCAATTTTACTTGTAAATTTGATGCCAGCATTTGTCACTTTAAATTAATAATATTTGTTGAGGATTTTGATTGTAATTGATCGTCGGTAATTAATATAGTTCTAGATAAGCTGTTGCGGCATTTAAACTGTATCTCACAAAAAAATAAAATTATTGTGGGGTGGGCAGGAGAGCGGGCCCTGAATATGCAATGTTTATTTGCGCGACAGCTTACACGGGTAGGAAGAAACCGGGTTTTTCACGAAAATACTGTATCGCAGCCTTCAATACAGATAAAAACCCGGTTTCGAGGAGTCTTAATGAAGTTCCCAGCAACTAAAACTGTTTAATTTTGATGTTCTGGTTGCATGATAGTAGCCCAGCGGCGTTTCAGGGCTAAAGTCAGTCCGTCAGCAATGGGGACAACACTCAGAGTAACTCTCGGATCGTTACGCAATTTGTCGTTGAAACTGCGAAGGGCGAGGGTACTTGTGTCTTGTACTTCAGGATCGGCAACTCGTCCTGACCACAAAACGTTGTCAATTACAATTAAACCGCCATTGCGTACAAGTTGGAGCGATCGCTCAAAATAAGCCTCATAATTTTCTTTGTCCGCATCGATGAAGGCAAAATCAAAGGTTCCTGCTTGTCCCTCGGCTATTAGTTTGTCGAGAGTATTGATTGCCGGGCCCAATTTCAAAGAAATCTTGTTTGCGACACCGGCAGCTTCCCAATAGCGTCGCGCGATCGAAGTATATTCTTCGCTGACATCGCAGGCAATAATTTGACCGTTAGGTGGCAGCGCTAAAGCTACGCACAGCGAGCTATAACCCGTAAAAACTCCAATTTCTAAGGTTTTTGTCGCTCCCATAAGCTGTACCAGCATCTCCATAAACTGACCTTGTTCGGGAGCTATTTGCATCATACCCATAGGATGCTTAGCAGTTTCTTTCCGCAGTGCAGCCAGAATATCGGGCTCTCGCAGGGAAATAGATAATAGATAATCGTAAAGCTGATTTTCCAAGCCAAGAGTTGAGTTCGCCATTGGTTTGTCCTTGCTGCTGACTTTTGATGTGAGATTGTAGACGTGCAGTTATTGGAAATTGAAGACGGTAGAGTTAATTTTGCCAGCTTTTTTGCTGGGGACGATCGCAGGTTGCACTATCGCCGTCTCGATTACAACCTGGTAATTTGCACGGCGCGCGATCGACCTCTCAATCAGTTTATCTCACCCACAGCCGATCGAGCAGCCCGGGGCTCGTTCCTATTTCTACCAAAATTTCTCAAGTTTAACCCCTGACAATTATACATTTACCATCTTTTCCCCTCTCCAGCAATAAAGGGGTTTTTAACCTGGATTGCCCATTCCCTATTCCCCATTCCCCATGAGCGATCGCAGTCAAGTTACGATTTAATCATTGAGTTATCCAACTTCGGGGACAGCCGTAACTGCAAGTTTAGTTCGATAGTCAGCTTTCCTAACTGTCACACAGTCTCCAACAGCACCTGCAAAATATATCCACAATCAAAATAACATTTCGCAAAGGATCTCGCTATGTATTACACTTTTGCAGGTTTCGGTGCGGGTACAGGTTTATTTTTATTGTTAGTTTTTGCAATTCTGCAATGGCTGCACGTCCCCGCAGGCAGTTTTATTGATTGGATAATTGCCATTGCTATTTTTGAATGGCTGTTGCTAATAGTTACAGTTCCTTGGAATGTGCATTTTGAAGCTAAAGAAGTTTTATCGCAAGCTGCAGAATCTACTAAGAAAAACATTGCTGTCGATTCCGAACAACTCAAATACGTTAATGTATTAGCTAGCCGATCGCTCGTTGTGGCGATCGCCCTTCACCTGGGAAGCGCGATCGCGCTTTACGCCCTAGCCGCCACTGGAATTAGTGCTGTGGGCTATCTCAGTTCCGGTGCTGCACTGCTGTTAACCGTACTGCGTCCAGCTATCCGAGGTTATCAGTATTTAGCCCAGCGGCTGACAACAATCCGTCGCCAATTTTTGCACCCCCGCGAAGATATTGTCGAACTCCGCACCCGCTTTGCAGAATTAGAATCTACAGTCAGAAATTTGGCAGATCAATTAAATTCAGACGATGAAACTTCTTGGGCTGCTGTCCAAGAGCGGGAGCAACGGGCCACTAGAATAGAATTAACTAATTTAGCTGCATCTCTACAATCTTGGCGATCGACCAATCAGGCAGAACACACTAAACTGGCAAGAGATGCCGAAAGTGCGATCGCCCAGCTAACCGACGACGGACAATTTCTCAACCACGTCCGCGAAATCATCCGCTTCTTTAAAGAATCGTAAAATTAGTCATTAGTAATTAGTTAGTAGTCATTGGGAATTGTTAGCTGTTGACTGTTAACTGTTGACTGTTGACTGTTGACTGTTGACTGTTGACTGTTGACTGTTAACTGCCAACTGACTACTGTTGACTGCCAATTTACAAATTCCCTACCTTTTGATAGATGTCAAAGGGTCGATAATGTCACTTTTTTTAAGAAATATAAAATAATCAGTCTTGAGGAAGACTCAATAAATGTATTAATGTATTATGTAAGCTCAAATTGTCCCAAACTCTAACCAAAGATAGTTTGTGAGTGAGTTAGCTTAGGCTTAATATCTGAACATAAGCCAAAGACCTTGTGAAAAAATAAAAGAAGGAATAAATCATGACTAATCGCCAACCAACACCGCCCGACGAACAAATTAGCAAATCAACACCTGCCGACAAAGAAATCGAAGCTAATATGGAAGCCCCCCATTACGACAGGGGCATTACTCCAGCGGAGACGGCAGCGCGGCAAGAACGCGAAGGCTCTAACTTCATGCACGCCACCACCGAAGAGAAGCAGCAAAGTGCCAAAACAGACGACCAAACCGATGACGAAAGCATTCACACTACAGATGGTTATACAGTAGACCAAGAAGGTCTAGTTAACAATTACGCGATCGAACCGGAAATGTACATCAACGAACCGGGCGATTTGAAAGCAAAAGAAGAAGCAGAAGCCGCAGAACGCCAGCGAATTCTCGCAGAAATAAAAGAGAAAAAAGGCGAGGAAGGAAAACTGACAGAGGAAGCAGACACCCGCGGCAAAGGGCCGGGAATTATCTAGGTTGTATGGTTGGCAGTTGCGCTTCAGCGCGCGAGGCGACAAGTTTAAAGGGACGGGTTTTTCTAGATACGGCAATTGTCGATCGATATTTCTGGTAAAACCCGCCCCTCTTTGGCTTGAAACTTATGCGACCAAAACTCGCTCCATACAAGCCCTGTCCTTTGAAGAGAGATTTAATTTCTCGCGCTTGCTGTCCTGATTTCTTCAACTGGTGAAGCGTCTATATCAAGAGTCCCCATCTTAGCATTGGGAGACTGTAAACCGACCCAGAGACAGAGTAAAACTACCCAAGGTAGCATCCGGATCGTCAAGCCTCAAGAATCACCGCACGTGAAAAGTAGGCGAGTACCTCAAGGATAATTTTATATCAAGTTCTCCGAGAACCACCATAATAAGATTGGTTCTCCGCATCGGACTTGCATCCGATGCGGAGAACCCTTTTGATTGCGGGTAGTTGCAGCCCGCCCGGTAAAAAAACCGGTTTCTTGAGTTGGAGTGCTTCTGTTTTGAGATTTGAGAATTTACATCAATACCCGTGCTTAAAATTGGTCAATCCTTAATATTTTCCCTCAGCCAATTAAACTTTGCCTGAGCTAGCGCCAAATTTTCTATGATGCTAGGATTGATATCCTCTTCTAATTCTGGTTGATCAAATTCTATACTGCGCCCGTATTCTATATGTCTGATCGTACCGCGCATCCTGTCTGCCAGACACAGCGAAATTCCATAATAAAAGCGGGAAGCAAAGCCCATATCGTTTTCGAGTTTGATTACTAGCTGTCGCCTGGGAATTGCCAGCAAGTGAGTTTCTTCGATCGCCTTCACCGTTGCCAAAGGAGGGCGAGCATCAATAAAAGAAACTTCTCCCACCAGTTCTCCGCTCCCTATTTTAGCAATTTCTTTAGTCTCCCGGCCCTCGACCGAAACGCTCAAAATCCCATCCAAAATAATGTATAGCGCATCAATTAGTCTCCCTTCAAATATCAAAATCGCGCCCGGTTCTAGAACTTCTTTTTTGCTTTTTTGGACTATCCAGTCAATATCGTCATTATTTAACTGGCTCAAAATAAAAAGTGCTTTTTTTCTGCCGCTGTCTGCCATAAGTTAAGCTCCCGATCGCTTCTTTGTAGAAAATTTAGACGGTGCGCTATTGCAACTTCTTCTGAAGCAGTCACTCCTCGCTGCTAAATACAGTTTTTCGCTCCTGCCTCGCTTCTTCACAAAACGATTCTAAGGCAGACTTTCCCAATAGCAGATGCATCGCACTGAATAATAATCTTTCAATAATAGCATTTGTTAAAGATTTTTTTTTTAAACTCGATCGGCATCCACAAAATCCTGTCAAGTCAAATACTGGTTTCAAAACCGATCGGGTTCGCCCCACAGGTTTAGTGCCGGATCGGGCGCGGCAGACAATGCTCCGCGCCCAGTCTCACTAAATCGATCGCAAATCAGGATACCCAGCCAACATATCATCAGCAGTCAGAGTGTCGCCGTTAGCTTGAGGAGTCCACAGCACTTCAACCGCCAGCAACTCCTCGCTCGATACTCCCCCAATTTGGCGCAAAGCTTGGCGCAAATCTTCAGAGTTTTTCACCGATGGCAATTGCAATTTGCCTTGAGCACCGACAATCACCGTCACCACAATAAATTCACCGGGATCGGAATTCAAATCAGAAGCAACCAGCGCACCGTTTTCCTGCAAACCAGGCAAGCTCTTGCTGCTCCCCGCCTGCCGGAGCTGGTTATTGTAATTCGAGAGCGTTTCTTCAGTAAACTTGCTGCGTTCTGCCAAAGAAAACTGGTTAAATTTAGCTTCGGCTGCTTCCAAGCGAGTTTGCATAGATTCAGCGCCGGCGTAAACCCAATATTCAGGATGCCGCAGCAGCGCTAGAGTAGATTCTTGCAGCACTTGAGCACGACCTGCCGCTGTATCGGTATCCGCTTTGCGCGCTAGCGAGTCGAGTTCGGCTTGCAAACCGCGGGCCTCTGCTAGCAAACCAACTTGCAAGCGGGCCACAGATACGGTGCTATTAGTAGTGCTGTTGCCGAGTTCGTCGGTTCCACCCCCGGCGCGGCGGAAGCTTTGGACGAGGAAATTAGCGATCGAAATAAAAATCAAAATCGAGAACAGACCGCCAAATCCGCCGCCAAATCCAAAAAACGGCAGCAAGAAGGGGAAACCAAATCCGCCACCAAATCCCCCACCATAACCGCGCGGGTAGTAACCCCCTCCAGACGGGGCGTAAGTGCGACTAGGAGACGAATAACTGCGCGCCGGAGCTCTAAAAGAGCCGCCGCCCATGCGTCCTCCGCTGCGGGCAGCCAGAGCTCCGTCAGCGTTACCGAGGGCTAGGGTAAGTACCAAACCGATCGCAAATAATGGTTTCAAAAGCGGTTTGATCTTGGAAATTAGTTGTTTGTACATAAGACCGTTACTATTCGATACACTTATAATTTACAGTCTATCTTCGCCGATGGGCAGCCCGGTTATAGGTATGAAGCGTGCGAGATATCCGTACCAACCGATCCAACCACAGTTAGGTCTGAGTCTGCAAACGAGAAAAGCTACAAAGGACTTGCATTCCGATGCTCCCGAACAATAGACCTCTGGAATAATTATTGTGGAACAGGCCGGAGAGCCTGTTCAAGACTTGATTTTCAGCAGAGGCCTAATCGACATCGCCAGTTTTACAGAAATTTACTTAAGTAACGGGCGATCGACCAACAATAAGCTCTAGACTTTTAAACAAACGTCGCCAGTTCTAGAAACCAGGACTCGAT
>NZ_JADEWV010000064.1 GCF_015207455.1 Microcoleus sp. LEGE 07076 | reverse complement strand
CGCTTTCCCCCGCCCGCGACATCACCCGCGGCGAGATATCCGCCATCCTCTACCAAACTCTGGTAGCCACAAACCGGGCTGAGGCAATTAACTCTCCCTACATCGTCTAAGGAAATTGCCAGACAACCGAAAGGATAACTTGGGATATTTTTTCTGCTGTCTGGGATTCCCTCACTCTCGCCCGCTTTCCCAAGTCTTGATTTGCGAGTACCCAAATCGTCCTATGATAAAAGTTAAGAAATTAAGTAATCCTTAAGGTTCGAGTATCAAATTATGGCTAAAATTCAATTCTCTCGGGGGATGGACGAAGATTCTGTGCCCCAAGTGCGCCTCACCCGTTCTAAAAGCGGAGATCAAGGGACTGCCACCTTTTTGTTTGAAAATCCTAAAGCTCTCAGCAGCACCAGTACCCAAGACATTACTGGAATGTACATGATCGACGAAGAAGGCGAAATCATGACTCGCGAGGTTAAGGCTAAGTTCATCAACGGGCAGCCTGCGGGTTTGGAGGCTCTTTATCTGATGAAAAGTGTTGCAGAATGGGAGCGTTTTATGCGTTTCATGGAACGCTACTCGGAAGCAAACGGCTTAGGATTTAGCAAGGCATAATGGGTAGTTGGTGATTGGTAATTGGCAGAGCGCCTGTTGCCAGTTGCCGATTACTTAAAACAAGAAATTATGACGCAAATTCCTCACCCCGATTCATCTAAAATAGCCGTAAATTGCGCGATTATTACTGTTAGCGATACGCGCTCTAGAGAAACAGATAATAGCGGCTTGTTAACGAAGAAGTTGCTAAAAGATGCCGGTCACTCTGTGGTAGCTTACACTGTTGTTAAAGATGATGCAGCAAAAATTGTATTGCAAATGCAGGCGTTTTGCCAGCGCGAAGATGTCGATGCAATCATTTTTAATGGCGGCACGGGAATCGCTCCCCGAGATACAACTTACGATGTGATGGAGAGTTTGCTAGATAGAATTTTACCGGGATTTGGGGAGATATTTCGGTTTTTGAGCTATCAAGAAATTGGTTCGAGGGCGATCGCCTCTCGCGCCGTTGCAGGGGTGTATCAAGGCAAGTTAGTCTTTTCTCTTCCTGGCTCTAGCAATGGTGTGAAACTAGCTGTGGAAAAGCTAATTTTACCGGAGTTAGTTCATTTGGTGACGCAGTTGCGCGGTGGGTGAGGTCGATCGAGCTATTAGTCGATCGCCCGCATCCGGCTAAATTAATTAAAACTTACCCGAGATGTCTGATGTCGATCGCCCGCCAAATTTCCGGGTGAAAAATCAATCGCCGTGCAGTGCGATCTCTTGAAAGACTCGCACTAATATTAGAAATATTGTGTATCGCCAGTTTTTGCAATGACATTGCCTGCCGGATCTCATTCTCCTGCCTTGTTCCAAACTCTTTCGCTGGTAGCCGATCCGATCGCATTTTTCGATCGCAACTCGGCCAAATACGGCGATACATTTACCGCCCGAGTGTTGGGGCCCGCTTCGCCCCCCGTCGTGTTTCTCGGCCGTCCAGAAGCCATTCAGGCAGTGTTTACAACCTTAGCCGATGCCTTTGAATTTGGCAAAGTGACCAACGTATTTCGCCCGCTGGTGGGAACAGAATCGCTAATTATGAACGAAGGGGCGCGACACCTGCGGCAGCGACAGCTATTAATGCCCGCGCTGCATCGAGAACAGTTGCACGCCCAAGGCCATTTGATTGTGGATTTGACGCGAAAACAAACACACAATTGGAAAGCCGCAGAGGCGATCGCCGTGCGCGAAGAAATGTCAGAAATTTCGCTGCAAGTAATCCTGCAAGTCGTCTTCGGATTGGTGCCTGGAGAGCGCTACGAACAGCTCAAACACTTGCTTAGCAAACTTTTAGAAGCGATTACTTCCGAACTGTACTCCACGCAATTTTTCTTTGAACCGTTGCAGCAAAATTTGGGTTCTTGGAGTCCGTGGGGGCAGTTTTTGCAGCAAATGGCGCAGATTGATTCGCTGATTTATGCGGAAATTGCCGAGAGGCGATCGCACTCTCTCGATGCGTCTGGCACGGATATTCTATCAGTATTGATGATCGCCCGCGACGAAGCAGGCGAATCCATTGGCGATCGAGAATTGCGCGATCAGTTGATGACGCTGTTGCTGTTGGGACACGAAACCACCGGATCTGCCTTGACTTGGGCGTTTTACTGGCTGCATCAGTATCCCGAATGTCTCGCGGCGTTGCGCTGCGAATTGGATGAATTAGGCGAAAATCCCGATCCCGTCGCGCTTTCGCAGTCGCCCTATTTAACCGCAGTCTGCAAAGAAGCGCTGCGGGTTTATCCCATCGCCTTAATTTCGCAGCCGCGCAAAGTCAAAAGGGCGATCGAACTCGAAGGCTATACATATCAACCGGGAACCATTTTAATTCCCTGCGTGTATTTGGCGCACCGCCGCCCTGAAACCTACGAAAATCCGGCTTTATTCAATCCCGATCGCTTTTTAGATCGCAAGTTTTCCGCCTCTGAATATTTACCGTTTGGAGGCGGGAGTCGAAGTTGTATCGGGATGGCGCTATCGATGTTTGAGATGAAACTGGTGTTAGCAACAGTGTTGTCGGCGCGCGAATTTGTCTCAAATCTCGATCGGCCAATTCGTCCCGCCCGCCGGGGAATCACCTTTGTTCCGCCGGATCGGTTTCGATTAACCGTTGTGGGCGATCGATCGGCTAATATCAAGTATCCCGAAACAACCACAATTAAATAGGTTCGTAGTGAGGACGAAGAGTCCGCATAATTTTCTGAGGACGAAAAGTCCTCACTACCAACCCGAATCTGACATCATACGATGAAAATCCCAGCAACTTTGTCTTCATTCATAGCCATCCGTGCCACAAATTCATCTCCACCATCTGCAAAACTCAGCTTCCACAAATAAATCGAATCGTCACCTTGTTTTAGATCGCCAAAGTAAGTAATTGAATATCCGCTTTGCAGGCGTGAACCGAGCTGCTCGCTAACATCATCAAACATTTCTTGTGTAATCGCAGCTTTGTAGCCTGCATCGCCCACTGTGGTAAAAAGCTCGTAATTTTTCGATGCAGTCGCATCCAAAATAACTTGCAAACAATCGATCGCGTTTTGCGGAGGGGCTGTCGGGTTCATGATGTGTGCTCAATTTAAGGTTTTATCAAAATCTTCTAGCTCAGACTGCCGTCTGACTGTGTTAATTGTACCGCTAGTGCGATCCAATCCAGTTTTGGAGCGTCATTGACCGCCAACACCATCCGCTTAGCTCAGCCGCTACGATCGCCTTTTCGTTCTCCCAGATCCAGCCGTGCTGGTAGATTAAAGCGATTTTTGATTTTGCGATCGTGTAAGGCTTGACATCTGTAACCTCATAGGTTACATTACTAAGGTAATCTCAAAGGTTACAAAAACTTTTAATTAATATATATAAGTGCTATGAACTGGATATTCAGCCTTGATTGAAGGATTATTTCACATGATACAAACTTTTAAAAATAAAGCATTAGAAAGATTATTGAGGGAAGGTAATGCAAAAGGTATTCCTACAGAACTTCAAAAAAGGTCAAGAGCAAGAATTGAAGTAATAGATACAGCAATAATGATAGATGATATTAGAATACCAGGCTATGATTTACACGACCTTAAAGGTGATAGACAGGGAACTTGGTCAATAAAGGTATCAGGTAACTGGCGTATAAATTTTACATTTCAGGATAACAACCCATACGATATAGCTCTCGAAGATTATCACTAACCCATAAAACACAATCTAAAAATTTAACTTAAACCGAAAGGAAAGTTGCATGAAAGACATACAAAACATAATTCAAGGGAGGAAAGTCAGACCAGTACATCCGGGCGAGGTCATTTCAGATGTGCTTGAAGATATTGAAATGACTCAAACCAGGTTTGCTGAGATACTTGGTGTATCCCGCCGCAGTGTCAGCGAAATTGTTTTAGGTCAAAGACCAATTACAGTAGACATGGCAATTCGGATTGGGAAAGCGTTGGGGAATGGCCCTCAACTTTGGCTGAATCTTCAGCAAAAAGTTGATATCTGGGATGCAGTGCAAAAACACAGTGAAGAGTACGAAAAAGTATCTACGGTAGCATAGCGTCATATGTTAATCTGAGATTGCTAACCAAAGTTTAAATTGCGGTCTGCACATCTTACCTCCTCCGGCAAGTGGTCTCACCGCATTTTGCTCAAGATTTTATGAGTTCAAGCCATCCGAGTTTTGTCAAGATTCCCAGCAAAAGAAGAGCATAGCCGTCAAGATTAAAGTCAACTAGAAAAGTCATTCTTGCTGTGCCGCACGTCTCGCTTTTTGCTCCTCAATTTTTGCCCAAATAGCTTCTTGTCCGGGCTTATGTGGCATCATTGAAATGCGATCGAACCTTTCGCGGTTGCGATTTTCCCAATAGGAGCGAATTTCTGCTCTTGTTTGCAATACCTGTTGATACTCAATTTCAAGTCGATCGCGATTAGCTTCAATGTAAGACATAGCAGCGTTAATTTGATCGTCTGTGAGGTTAAATTTATGACGAATCAATTTTGGTGAATACTCAGCTAATTTTGTGTCAGAGTATGTGTGCTAAGAATTTCTTTTCAATAGAATGTTCGTTTAATAAGCAGCATTTCAGTCAGAAACTTTGTCCAAAAATAGCACTTCAGAAGGAATCCAACCCCTTGCATAGTTATCAGCCATAGCCAGCCACATAGAAATTCTTTCTTCGATGGGCACGATTCTTCCCCAATATTCCTCAAACAGAGAGTCTTCAAGAGTTGCAGCAGCAATTCGCATTTCACTTTCTATATCAGCAAGTGCTCTCTGAAGATAATTTCCGCCCCTAGATCCGTCTTTTCTGAGTGCAACGCTACCAGCAGAAAATAGGTCACGAGCCTGCGGACAGAGAACCCCTCTATAAGTGAGCATATAACTTACAGCATCGGAGTATTTATCTTTAGCACGCGAAGGCTTAACTATTTGGGGGCATAGTATAGCTGCCTCAGCACGAAGTTGACGCTTCTCATTCTGAGCGAGGTTCATATAGATCCTGACTTGGAGAGGTAAAGAGTGTTCTTGTTCTTCTTTCTCCTCAAACCACCACAGTCGTTCCCCTGGCTTAAGACGTTTTCTTGCGTAAGCCCTTACATAGGTCATTTTTTGTTCGTCTGAAGCTTTAGAGAATGATTCATAGGTAGTACCCATTTGCTCAAATAGGCTCTCTTCCGCAGTCATTTCAACCTCGAACCTTGGAACATGAGAGGTTCTGACATGGATAACACAGTCATCGTACTTCCCCCATCTAACTTCCGCCTCCCCTCCCATTTTTCCGAAAATCAAATAAATATGCTCAACAGATAGATCGCGCATACCTTCAAATATACTGTTCGCGATGCTTCTCCATGTATCATTCGTTGTGAATTTAACCTCTATGCCAAACTCGCTCAGCGATATATCAGGGAAGACATGAGGATGAGGTTCATAGTTAATGGTTAACCCCATCGACGCAAGCACATTTCTAACTTCGTCCTCAAATTGTTTGGAAGATGTGAACTTGCCGCTTATTCTGATTGTTTGATTTAGTCGCTCTACAACTTCTGATAAAATAGCTTCAAATTCATCAATATTCATTTGCTTCTTTAGTTATTTAGTGCAGCAATCACAGCCTTGCCAATATGCCAAGATAATACGGGTGGAACAGCATTACCGATCTGTCGCTCTGTTTCTCGGAGCTTAGACTGAAAAATAAACTTGTCGGGAAAAGACTGGATGCGTGCCGCCTCCCGCATGGAAATTCTCCTAGGCTGATTATAGTGAAACTGTATATTTCCGTGACATTCTGCCCGTATTGTGTAGCCCGGTCTGTCGGCTTTCAAGCATCTGCTCCCTTGCTCGGGGCTTCGGTTTGCTTTGCTCCAAATATGGTTAATTGATTCATCTTCTGGCATTTGCTCTAGATCGGCGATCGCTTGTTCAGATGTAATATGCTCGGCTTTTGAAAGAATTGGCCTTGGAGGTTCAAAATTAACTCCTGGCTGTGTACCCACAATGAAAACTCGATCTCTAGTTTGGGGAACTCCAAAGTCTGCTGCATGATATAGTCTGTAATCTACCTCATAGCCAATGCTTGAAAAATCTGATATCACTTTTTCTAAAGATGCTTTGTTATTTTGCATCAGCAGTCCTTTCACATTTTCGGCTACAAATATTTTTGGTTGGAGCCTTTTTACTGCCTCGACCATTGCTTTATAAAGTCCACTTCTACTACCATCAATACCAGCCCGTTTACCATTGACGGATATGTCTTGACAAGGAAAACCACCAACAACTACATCGGCATACTTTGGCATAGTATCCATCAAATCCCAAATGTCACCACAAATTATTTTTTTGCCAAGATTATGCTTGTATGTTCTGCAAGCAAACTCGTTGATATCGTTCGCCCATACAATATCTAAAGAAAGTGGTTTGTACCATTTTGCCAGAAATCTAAAGCCACCAGATAGACCTAAATCCATACCGCCACAACC
Source organism: Microcoleus sp. LEGE 07076 (assembly GCF_015207455.1). GTDB lineage: Bacteria > Cyanobacteriota > Cyanobacteriia > Cyanobacteriales > Microcoleaceae > Microcoleus. The sequence goes on along the minus strand of NZ_JADEWV010000064.1, from coordinate 23,399 downwards.
AGAAAAAAGAGAAACAACTGTTGCTGGCTCTGGCTTCATGCAAAACGTTCTTTGCACTTGTTGCGAACCATCCAAAGATAAGACATCATCCAAGCTCGGCTTACCCACTCTTACGTCGCTTAACATACTTTTAGTTATCAGAAGTTTTGATGATTATACCGTTGTTGCGGTCTAATACATTTTTTAAGCATCATCGACCGCAAACATTTTTCAAACATCAAACCGGACTATTTATTGCCTCAGCAACAATAGTCCGGTGTCGGACTGTATTGCAAGTGATTGTCGGCATTCCAAAACCAGAATCAACCAAAGCCTGCTGAATATCCAACCCAAAATACTGATCCAAATAAGGCTCCGTACTCTTGAGCAAAGTCAAAATATAAGGAGGCATTTTGGCATAAACTTCCGACTGAGGATTCATATCCATAATTGTCAAATGTCCGCCAACACGCAGCAAACGCCTCGCTTCCCGAAATACTTCCTTCGCAGCTTTCTGCGGCAACTCGTGACAAACCAGACAAATAGAAACTAAATCAAAAGCAGCCGCAGGTAAACCAGTAGATTCAGCAGCAGCGTGCACCCAAGTCGGAGATTTTTGCTGAGACAATTCAGATTTTCTTTGTTGAGAACGGTATTGAGCAACTGCTAAAAAATAAGGCGACAAATCAACACCGACAATCCTTGCTTCCGGGTAAACCTCTCCAAGCGCAAAGGTACTCATTCCTACGCTGCATCCCAAATCGACAATATCTTGCGGGGTTTTGGCAATTTGAGATTTAACGATTTCGTGATAGCTGGCGCGGAGTTTAGCATCGCCTTCTGCACCGGCTTCGGGCCAAATTCCCGCATGAACTGCACGGGCGGCAACTTCAACTTCTGTGGCGGCTTCCCAACTCATATTACCTTTTTCGTAGGCGTGAAATGAAGTTAGATAATATGGAGGGTAAACCAAATCGGGATTTTCTACGCTGAGCAATTCTGCATCCCAATTCCGGGCCAAAAGTGCTTGGGCTTCTTGTCGCCAATGCACTCCGATTTTTTCGGCTCTTCCAATCATCATTTCCCGCGCTTGGTGTTTGGCTAAGTCAGCCAAAGGTTTGATGGAGAGTACGCCATTTACTAAACGCGATGCCAATCCCGGAGTTGTGTTAACTGCAACAGTCATATTTTATGTTTTTCTATTTAGCGCTGGTCATTCTACCACGGTAACGTCATTAGGATATGCCTGCTTCATCAACTTGTTAGATTCGCGTTTGCAATGTTGTTGAGTCTCTGGGCGTTGCTGATTTACGGTATGAAAGACTAAATATGCCAATCATAGAAACCAGTACCCACAAAGCTTCTGGATTTTAAACTGATTTTTTTCATACCCTGATTAAGCAACGCCGGGTTTTTTACGAAAATAGTTCGTTGTCACCAACAGATTAGGTGAAAAACCCGGTTTCTTTGTCGGAGTGCGTAAGTCGATAAGGGCGATCGAACTCTACTTCGCAAAACGGGCCATCGCGATCGACTCTAACTCATTCCCCAGCAGCCTCAGCCGACGCAGCGCATCTATCCGCTGCCTTGCCAATTAGCGCCACCTGACTCAGAGGCAAAAACTGATTTGGATGTTCACGACTTAAAAGCTATGCGATCGTACCTACCAGTCTACTTACGAACAGATACATCAACTATATTTCCCAGACGACTCAGCAGCAGCAGCGAGCCTATCCATCACGGCTCTACCAATCACTGCCAACTCACTAATCGGCATACACTGAATTTTCTTCAGCAGCTCGTTGGTATTTACAGGTTCGGGCATTGGTTTACCTTCGAGATGAGCCATCAACTCTTCCATTGTAAAGCCCGCTTTTGCCGCAATCTGAGTCAAATTTTTCGTATCCGGGAGTACCTGGCCCTTTTCCCAATACTGAACAGCAGACCCAGAGACTCCCAATAGCCTACCAAAAGCGCTAAAACTCAGGTCGCCACGGGCTAGCTTAACAACTTCGCTCAGTTTCTTCCTAGCTTCTGCGTCCACAGTATTAGTCACCAGATCAACACAACTCCTAGTTTACAGATAAATTTGCCTCATATTCATTCTCCAGCAGCCTCAGCCGACGCAGCGAATCTATCCGCTACAGCTTTAGCAATTAGCGCCACCTGACTTAGAGGTAAAAACTGAATTTTTTTGACAATATCGTTAATTTCTGGTGCTTGCGAGACTGCATTACCATCCAAAATGCTGAGAAACTCTTCCAGCGAATAACCAGCTCTCGCAGCAATTTTAGCCAAGTTTTCCGTCTCTGGAACCGTATCGCCCCTTTCCCAAAGCTGAACAGCAGTCGCAGAAACGCCCAAAAGCTTGCCAAATGCTCGCTGACTCATTGTTCCACGAGCAGTTTTGATGATTTCACTAAGTTTTTGTCTATTTTGGATGTTCACAAGTTAAAAGCTACTCGACCGTACTTACAAGTAAACTGGTCAGTCTATAAATCATTATCATTCAATAGTTTATTCTTTGACTTGTCACGATTGACAAACAAGTAAGTTTAGTATAAAATTAAAAGTATAAATTTAGTAGCCCTGGATCTGAGTACCCCTCGCGATCCAGCAGTCAGAAAATAATGACTAATAGACGCACACAGAGGACACGCAACACCCGTCAAAGCCTCACAGCCTCCGGTTGGCTCAGACCCCAGCGCTGGCAAATCTCCAAAATAGAGGCGGCCGAAGCCCTGAGAATGCCCGTCAACCGCATAGTCAAAGTCTACCCCAAACAACATCAGGTAATAGTCGTTTATCTGAACAAGAAAGGACAAAAATGCAGTTCCTTTTTCAGCTACCGATTATTTGCCAGATGGGAGCAAGAGACGATCGCCACAATTGCCAGTTGTCGGAACCAGCAAACTCTCGCACCCCTAGAAATTATCGTACAGTACGACCTCGAACATTTCAAGTATCCCGTCCACAGCGCCGATGCAATTTGGGAAGCCCTCCTCAACCACATCCGTCAAGTCATCAGAGAACAAAGGCACACCCAAAAATGCGCCTAAGTTCCTCATCAACCCATCAATTAGAAGTAGAAGCAGCCAACTCGGCCAAACGTTCCTGCTGATCCTGAGAAATGCAAGTCTGAATAATCCCCTCAATATCACCTTCCAAAACAGTATTGAGCGAAAAATTCTCCCCCAAACGGTGGTCGGTAGCCCGATTATCCTTATAGTTATAAGTGCGAATCTTCTCCGATCGCGAACCAGTACCAACCTGAGCCAAACGCCGGGACTTCACCTCATCCTGCTGTTCCTGCAACTTAATCTCGTAGAGCTTAGCCCGCAAAATCTGCATCGCCCGCTCCTTATTCTGCAACTGACTGCGCTCCTGAGTACAGAAAATCCGAATCCCCGTCGGCTTGTGAAACAAATCCGCAGCAGTTTCCACCTTGTTCACATTTTGACCGCCAGCACCGCCCGATCGAGCCGTACTCATCTCAATATCCTTCGGATCGATGTGAATCTCCACATCATCCACCTCCGGCATCACAGCCACAGTCGCCGTCGAAGTATGAATCCTGCCGCCAGCCTCAGTTACAGGCACCCGCTGTACCCGGTGCACCCCAGCCTCAAACTTCAGCTTGCTATAAACGCTATCGCCCGTAATTTCCAGAATCACCTCTTTAAAGCCGCCCATGTCCGCCAGTGACTCGCTCACCAACTTCACCTGCCAGCCTTCAGTTTGAGCGTAGCGCGAGTACAGCCGCAGCAAATCACCCGCCCAAATACTAGCCTCATCTCCGCCAGTACCAGCCCGAATTTCCAGCATAATATTCTTGTCATCGTTCGGGTCGCGCGGTAGCAGCAACACCTTCAAACGACTTTCCAAATTTTCCAGCTTCGACTCAAGTTCCTCAACTTCCAGTCCAGCCATTTCTTGCATTTCGCGATCGCCAGCAGATTCCTTGAGCACCTGTCGCGCGCCCGCTAAATCATCAGTCGCGGTTTTCCAAAGAGCAAAAGTATCGACCACTTCCTCCAAGGACGATCGAGCCTTTGCCACCCGTTGAAACTCATAATTATCTCTAGCAACATCCGGGTCAGCCATGCGGCGAGTCAACTCATTAAAAGTTTGCTCTACCGACTTCAGTTTATCCAGCAAATAAGATTCAGCCATTGTCAGTTGTCCTCCATCAATCGATTTGAGATTTGAGATTTGAGATTTGAAGATTAGTTGGGATAGAATCTCGATCGAACTCAACTCGATCCAACTCAACTGCCTGCAAAGCAACTCTTCAATCTAAACACTCCCATCCGAGGGCGGATCGATTTGAGATTTGAGCTTTGAAGAGCAGTTAGGATAGAATGTCGATCGAACTTAACTGTCTGCATACCAACTCTTCAATCTAAAATCTCAAATCCGAGGGCGGTAAGTTGTCGGTAGAAAGAACTACTCTAAACAAACTGCGGACAAATGACAATCCGGCTACTTCTTCTTTTTGCCTTTAGCAGCAGCCTTAGCAGCATCCGCTTTCGGGTCTTCCATTTTCAGCGGGCCAGAAGAAGCATCTGCCTGCGGCATTTCCACTTCCGTCATGCCATATTTCCGCATAAAGCGTTCCACACGACCTTCAGTATCAATAATCTTCTGAGTCCCAGTATAAAAAGGATGATTTCCCGACCAAACATCAACTTGCAGCTTGGGTCTAGTAGAACCAACAGTCATCACAAGTTCCCCATTGCAATAAACCTGAGATTCGGGATACCACTCAGGGTGAATGCCATCTTTTGCCATTTTCTTTACTCTCTAATTTTTGACTTTACAACCATTTTAGCTCTTGCAGGACTTGTACACCACCAACAACAGCACCAATTTTGTCTTATACCTGTTGGAACCGGGAATCAGGAATCGGAAATAAACTTGAAAAAAAGGCAGATAAAATCTGAATGATTCTTGCCTTTTCCCTCTTCCTTCTTCCTTCTTCCCTCTTCCTTCTTCCTTCTTTGCTCGATTACCGTTTCGAGTATTGAGGAGCTTTCCGAGCTTTCCGCAAACCGTACTTTTTCCGTTCTTTTGCCCGCGGGTCACGAGTCAAATACCCCTCAGTCTTCAGAGGCTTGCGATTGTCCGGGTCTAATTGACAAAGTGCTCTAGCGACACCCAAGCGAATCGAGTCAGCCTGACCGGTCAAGCCACCGCCTTCGACTTTTACCAAAATATCGTACTCATTTTCCAGACCCAAAGTTTCCAAAGGAGCCTTAGCCAAAGCCAAATAAGTTGGGTTGAATTGCAGGTACAAATCCCCTTCTTTACCGTTGACAGTCAATATCCCAGTGCCGGGAACCAAACGTACCCGCGCTACGGAACACTTGCGACGACCAGTACCCCAGTACACCGCGCGGCCGGTATCTGTTGCTTGCATTACTCATTTCCTCCCGGAATCGTGTGAACAATTAACTCTTCAGGTTTTTGAGCTGCGTGCGGATGGTTAGGGCCAGCGTACACTTTCAGCTTAGTAAATAGTTGTCTGCCCAGAGAAGTGTGAGGCAGCATTCCTCGAATCGCTTCTTCCACAATTCTTTCGGGCAAACGTGCTTGCAATTTAGCAAAGGTTTCGGTTTTCATGCCGCCCGGTCTTCCAGAGTGGCGACGATAGATTTTTTGGGTGCGTTTTTTGCCAGTAACAGCGATTTTGTCAGCATTGATGACTATTACAAAATCGCCGGTATCCATTGAAGGAGTGTAAGTTGGTTTGTGTTTTCCCCGGAGGTACGTGGCAACTTCAGTTGCCAAACGACCGAGCCGTTGGTCGGCGGCATCGACCACGTACCACTTGTGCTCTAGGGAGTCTTGAGTAGGAACGTAACTTTTGTTCATTGTTAGTTGTCAGTTGTTAGTTGTCAATTGTCAGTTGCCAGTTGCCAGTTGTCAGTTGTTATTTGTTGGTTGTTGGTTGTTATTTGTTATTTGTTAGTTGTTGGTTGTTATTTGTTGCCAATAACTAATAACCAATAACTAATAACCAATAACTAATAACCAATAACTAATTTTGGCTGAGTGTCGTACCAGACATCTTGAGAAAAGGGAAAGTCTTGATAGCCAACTCGCAGCAGGCACAAACCTTGAGCGGGGGCGGCATATTTTACCATTTCTCGGCGTTCGTTGACCCAGATATCTGTAAAATTGTCGATCGCCCTAGACCCGCGACCCACCTGCACCAGCAAACCCACCAGCAGGCGCATCATCCCGTACAGAAACCCGCTCGCCTGAACCTCAATATAGATAAGAGGCCCAGAACGGTGACACTCTGCAGCTTGCACGTCCACCCAGGAATGGGGGCGCGCAGACCCCGCCCGGTGGAAAGCTGCCAGATGGTGCCGCCCGACTAGCGGTGCCATTGCTGCTTGAATCAAAGATTCATCCACAGGCGCGTGATAGTAATGCCAAGCAAAAGGACGCACAAATAAATTCGGGATCGGGTCTGTATAAAGGGTGTAGCGATAGCGCCGCCAACTGGCTGAGAACCGAGCGTGCCAGGTAGGTTCCACCTTTGCCGAAGCTCGAATTAAAATATCTTTTGCCAGTCGAGAGTTGAGAACGCTTGCCCAGCGGTGAGCCGGAATTGGACTGCTGGCATCAAAATGGGCTACTTGAGCAGCGGCGTGAACTCCCGCATCCGTTCTCCCGGCAGCGTGCAGCGTGACCGGGCCCTCCAGAACAGTCGATATTGCTGTTTCAATTTCTTCTTGTACTGTACGCTGGTTCGGCTGTCGCTGCCAACCGTGAAAGTTGGTACCGAGGTATTGGATCACCAGAGCAACGCGCTGCATCGATTTGGGGTTGTCGATTTCCGATTTGGGATTTTCAGTCATAAATCAAAAATATCCAACCCAAAATTGTATTAAACCAGTTCGACGATCGCCATTTCGGAATTATCTCCTTGGCGGGGGACAGTTCGCACTACGCGGGTGTAGCCACCGTTGCGCGAGCCGTACCGTTCTGCTGCTGCTTCAAACAAAGCGTGTACTAACTGTTTGTCGTACATATAGCCCATAGCTTGGCGGCGAGCGGACAAGGAGCCATCTTTGGCCAGGGTAATCATCCTGTCAGCCTCTGAACGCAGCGCTTTGGCGCGGGCGAGAGTGGTAGTGATTTTACCGTGGCGGATTAATTCGGTGGTCAGCGAGCGCAGTAGGGCGCGGCGCTGGTCAGCCGGTTTACTTAGTTGGGGAACGCGGCAGCGGTGACGCATAGTAGTTGGTTATTGGTAATTGGTTATTGGTAATTGGTAATTGGTAATTGGTAATTAGTAATTGGCTACGGGTGAAAAACTTTTTTCATTTTTGAGCCTGCTGCCAATTGCCATGACCCATTACCCATTACCCTTTGATTAACTTTTAGCTGATTTTTCCTGTGGTAAGGTAATGCCCAAGCGTTTTTGTAAAGCTTCAATCACTTCTTCAGCGGACTTCTGTCCGAAGTTTTTGATTTCGAGCAAGTCTTCTTGGGTATAATCCAATAAGTCAGCCACTGAGTTGATCTGAGCTCGCTTGAGACAGTTGTAAGCCCGGACTGACAACTGCAATTCTTCGATCGGAATTTGGCTTGTAGGATCTGCCTCACCTGGATACTCTGGTTTGAGAGAATCGTGGGTGATGTCTTTGAGAGGTGCAAATAAATCTACCAGGATATGGGCAGATTGACTCAGAGCTTCTTGAGGAGTGACGCTGCCGTCTGTCCAGATTTCCATAATCAGCCGGTCTTTCTCGACTGTCCCACCTACCCGAGCATCTTCAACGCTGTAGTTGACTTTGCGAATCGGCATAAAGATAGCGTCAATTTGGAGAAAATCCAAAGCCGACCCATCATCGCGACTGCGGTCTACTGCGCGGTATCCGATGCCTTTTTCGATTCTGAATTCCATTTCCAGAACAGATCCAGGGGAGAGAGTCGCAATGTACTGCGATTTATCGATCAATTCCACCTCAGAGGGCAAATCGAATCTATCGGCCGTCACAGTCACTGGCCCCTCAATCCGCAACCTGCCGATTTGTGGCTGCTGAGAATGAGTTTTGAGGACGACCTCTTTCATGTTCAGGAGAATTTCTAGAACATCCTCACGTACCCCTTCGATCGTAGCAAACTCGTGATTGACGCCCGCGATGCGGACTGAAGTTACTGCCGTTCCTTCCAAATTTGACAGCAGAACTCGCCGAAGCGCATTCCCGACAGTTGTTCCCTGACCGCGCGCGAGCGGCTCTAGGACAAACTTTCCGTACTGACTGCGGTCTTTGTCAGTGTTAGACTCTATACATTCAATTTGAAACTGCGCCACGGAGTGACCTCCCTTTTCCACTTTGGATTTTTGATTTGGGATTTTAGATTGCAGAGCATACCCCTGAACGGATTTCGGATTTTGGATGGACGGGGCAACAGTTAGAACCATTAGTTTTTGACTTTAAGCAGTTAGCCATGATCCAAAATCTAAAATCTAAAATCTCAAATCGTTTTAGACTCTACGCCGCTTGGGAGGGCGACAGCCGTTGTGAGGAATTGGAGTAACATCTCTAATCAGGGTAATTTCCAGTCCCGCCCCTTGCAGGGCCCGAATTGCAGTTTCTCGCCCTGCTCCGGGCCCGCTCACCATTACTTCGATTTGCCGCATTCCTTGGTCGTTAGCTCTGCGGGCTGCACTTTCTGCTGCTGTTTGAGCTGCAAAGGGAGTTCCTTTCTTCGCTCCTTTAAAACCGCTGGAACCTGCCGATGCCCAAGATATTACTTCGCCGTTAAGGTCAGTAATAGTCACAATTGTGTTGTTGAAGGTAGACTGGATGTAGCCTACCCCATTGGGTACATTCCGTTTCTGCTTTTTTGCACCAGATTTTTTGCCTGTTTGTTGTCGCGCCATATTAGTCTCTTTAACGTTTCTCTCAACTGATGTTCCGAAGCGCTAGGAGCCAGCAGCCCCCAGCGTAGTTTTCCCCATCCGAAGTTACTTCTTGGAAGGTGCTTTTTTCTTGCCCGCAACTGTTCGGCGAACGCCGCGACGGGTTCTGGCGTTGGTACGGGTTCGCTGGCCCCGCACAGGCAGACCCAAACGGTGACGCCGACCGCGGTAAGTCCCGATATCCATCAGGCGCTTGATGTTCATTGACTCCCAGCGCCGGAGGTCTCCTTCTATTTGGTAGGTGCTTTCTACGTGAGTCCGCAGAGCAGTCACGTCGGTCTCTGTTAAATCCTTGACGCGAGTGTCAGGATTTACGCCTGTTGCAGCGATGATTTCTTGGGCCCGCGACAGGCCTATTCCGAAAATGTATGTCAGACCTATTTCGACGCGCTTATCGCGTGGAAGGTCTACCCCGGCAATCCGTGCCACACTTTTTGTCTCCCTAGTTTTCCTGTTTGGCTACAATGTTGAATGAGGCGGCACTTGCGTGCAGTTCCCACTCTTTCTGTTTTCTAACCTTGGCGTTGTTTGTGTTTCGGGTTAGTGCATATCACCATCACTCGACCGCGACGGCGGATGACGCGACATTTCTCACAAATTTTTTTGACAGATGCTCGAACTTTCATCTTTCTTCCTGCCTGGAGAACCCCGCTCTACCGGATCTCAGACACGCTGGTCTGTAGAGCGGTGGGAGGAGAGGCTGGGCAAGGTGTAGGCCTCTCCTCGATTAAATTGTATTAAAGTACGGGTTGTTTCATGAAGGAACCCGCTTGCACCCACTCCCGTTGCTGGTGTAAAGTTCGCTGGCACAAAAATGTGGGCGATCGATAATTTTACGGCGTAGCAGTGACTTAGCCCAGTACATTGGTGGGTTGTTGACGCCCTTCTCGCCAACACTACAAACGTAGCATTATATCATGAATTTGAAGCTTTTTACCAAATTCTCTCTAATTAAACTTAAAATTAGTTTTTAGAAAGTTTTATCTAAGCCTATTTTTTCCGAAGGCGATATGTAATTCTGCCTTTGGTCAAGTCGTAGGGAGTTAATTCGACTTTGACGCGATCGCCCGGCAAAATCTTGATGTAGTTGCGACGGATCTTGCCGGAAATGTGAGCTAGCACGTTAAACCCATTATCTAGGTCAACGCGAAACATCGCATTGGGAAGGGATTCCGTCACTGTCCCTTCCATTTCAATTAAATCTTGCTTAGACAATTTGGTATTTACCTCAACTCTACATTTGATTAACTAGGAGTGTCCCGCGGAACCGCCTCAAAACCGATTTACTGGTAGGAGTCAGTCGATTTCAAAATTGAAGAATCGACTCTACAAATAAATCTGAAAGTTTTAACTTTCCTCTAAAATTTGGGAATCACTGCCACGATTGTCCGGGGATTGTATCCGTTTTGGGCCCGTCAAACGGGAAGGGGGGCAATTATTCAGGCGACTCGATCGACTTAAAAACTCAACTTTCTCGATCGCTTTAGCTTTACTCGAGTAAAGTTGTGGCAATTAGTATCGAGTTCAATCCTGTTTCTAGCAACCCTCACAAAACCTGATAGCACAAAAAGCTCCTAGTTAACATATCTTAGCAAAATTTGGTGAATAACAAGCTCTGTTGAGAGGGTTCAAGAGTCGCCAGACAGAGCTTGTTGCAGTTCTGCGGTGATTAATTCCATGTCGCGATCGCCATCAACCGCAACTAACTGTTCCCGCACGCTGTAAAACTCAATCAAAGGCTCAGTTTGCTCGCGATAAACTTGCAACCTGCGCCGGATCGTCTCCTCATTGTCATCCTGGCGGCCCCGCGACAGCAGGCGAGTCACCAAAACATTATCAGGTACGTCCAAATTGACAGCTCTGATATCGCACTCCTTACCAGACTTACCCCCAGCACCGCTAACATCACAGAGTAGCGTGTCAAAAAACGCTGCCTGTGCGACAGTGCGGGGAAAGCCGTCCAGAATCCAGCCTGCAGTTGCATCTGGTTGATCCATGCGTTCTTGGACGATCTCCATCAATAACTCGTCGGGAACCAATTCACCAGCATCCATATAGGCTTTCGCCTTTAGACCCAAGGCTGTTTTCGCCACCACGCAGGCGCGGAGGATGTCACCCGTAGAAATGTGGGGTATTTTCCAGAGAGCGGCTAAAAGCTGAGCCTGAGTTCCCTTTCCCGCCCCTGGAGGCCCCATAAAAATCAGTTGCATTGCGATTACTTCACCATTCCTTCATATCGTTGGGAGATGACGTAAGTTTGAATTTGCTTAGCAGTTTCGATCGCCACACCTACTAGAATTAGCAGGGAAGTTGCGCCAAAGCCTCTAAAAGTTTGCACTCCGATCGCACTTTCTACAGCCGTTGGTACAATTGCCACCAGACCCAGAAATATCGCGCCCAAGAAAGTCAAACGGTTCAAAACCTTCTCCACATAATCGCTGGTTTTCTGACCTGGACGAATCCCAGGAATACTGGCGCCCATTTTCTTCAAGTTCTGAGACATATCTACGGGGTTGACAATCAACGAAGCGTAGAAATAGCTGAAGAACAGAATCAAAGTCAGATAAAACAGCGCGTAAGCCCAAGGCGCCGGGCCATTCGGACTCAACACATTAGCAACTTGAACCAAAAACGGCTGATTGAGAGACTGAGCGAGGAAAGAAGGCACAATCAACACCGAAGATGCAAAAATAATCGGCATTACTCCGCCTTGATTCAAGCGCAGGGGTAGATAGCTGCGACTCTCCCGATAAACCTTGCGGCCGACCTGGCGGCGGGCAGAAATAATCGGAATCCGGCGAGTACCTTCCTGAACAAAAACAATCCCGACAATCGTCACCAAAAAGACCAGCAGCAGCACAATTACGCGGCCGACAATCGCGTTATCGCCACTTTGGGCCAACTCAAAAGTTTGTCCCAAAGAACGCGGCAAAACCGAGACAATGTTGATAAAAATCAACAGCGATGCTCCGTTCCCAATACCTCGCTCCGTGACTACTTCCGATATCCACATGACAAACATCGACCCTGCCGTCAGGGCCAAAGCAGTTTGTGCTATGAATAAAGGCGCTGGAGCTTGAGCAAAAGGGCTGACCCAAATCGCAATGCCAATGCTTTGCAGAATAGCCCAGCCTAAGGAAACGTAGCGAGTAATTTGAGAAATCTTGCGCCGCCCCGCTTCTCCTTCATTTTTCTGCAAGTCTTCTAAACTCGGCAGAGCCGCCGTTAGAAGTTGCACAATAATTGAAGCATTAATGTAGGGCAAAATCCCCAAGGCGAAAATCCCCAAAGCTGACAGGCCGCCTCCTGAAAACAAGTCCAGAAAGCCTATTAAAGGGCTATTTTGGACGTTTTGGGCAAAGGCAGCTCGATCGATACCGGGGACTGGCAAGTGGACACCTAGGCGCACTAAAATTAATAAGCCAAGGGTTACGAGGATGCGGCCCCGCAAACCAGCAGCTTGAGCCATCTGCATGAATGTCTCTTGTGCAGTTGGCGCTTTTTCTCTACTAACGTCCATAGTTACGATTTGGGATTTTAGATTTGGGATTTTCGACTAAATCATTTTCTGATAGCAAGCTTGAGGATTTGAGATTTGGACATTTTCTCAAACCTCAAATCTTCAGGCAATTAATTCGCAACTTCCGCCGGCGGCTTCAATTTTGGTGCGAGCACCTGCGGTAAAAGCCTTGGCGCGCACTTGCAGGGGCACATTGAGTTCGCCATCTCCTAAGATTTTCAGCGGCCCATCGTCAGTGGTGACAATTTTTGCTTCGATCAAAGAGGTGAGAGTAACTTCTGTGTTTGCTGGCAGCGATGCTAATTTACTTACATTAATGGTAGTGTACTCTTTGCGGTTGACGATCGGGAAGCTTTTGAGCTTGGGCAGGCGGCGGTAGAGAGGATTTTGACCGCCTTCAAAACCCGGTCTAGTGCCGCTACCGGCTCGAGATTTTTGACCGCGCATCCCTTTACCGGAACTCGCGCCTTGACCGGCAGAAATACCTCTGCCCAAGCGGCGCGGGCGTTTTGTGGAACCCGCTTTTGGTCGGGCGTCTTGCAATCTCATAGTTTTGGTAATTGGTAATTGGTAATTGGTAATTGGTAATTGGTAGTTTTGAGTTTTGAGTTTTGAGAAATGAAATTTTTTATTCAAAACTCAATACTTAATACTCAAAACTGACAATTCGTCCCGTTCCCTAGTCCTTAACCGTAGAGGTTTTCTACTGGAATTCCGCGTTCTTGAGCAACTTCGGACAAGGTGCGGAGGGTGGAGAGGGCGTTGACTGCTGCTCTGGCGTTGTTTAATGGGTTTCCAGAACCTAGCTGTTTGGCTAAGATGTTGCGGACTCCTGCTAGTTCGAGAACTGTTCGCACTGCTCCCCCTGCGATTACCCCTGTTCCAGGAGATGCCGGCCGCATCATGACTTTAGCTCCACCGCCGTCACCGTTGATGGGGTGAGGGATGGAGTTAGATTTGGTGAGTGGCACTTCAATTAGGTGCTTTTTGCCGTCAGCGACACCTTTTTTAACAGCACCGATTACGTCGCTAGCTTTGCCGACTCCGACTCCAACTTGACCGCGTTCGTTGCCGATAATGACTATGGCGCGGAAGCTGAGTTTTTTACCGCCTTTGACTACTTTTGTAACGCGGCGAATCTGAACAACCCGTTCTTGCCATTCGGATTCTTTTTCGCGTCCTTTGTTGTTGCTACTTTTTTTCTTGTTGCGCTGTTCTTTTTGTTCTGCCATAGTTTTGTCCTTTGGGGAATTGAGGATTATTAATTGGTAGTAGGTTCTGGAATTAACAATTAGGAATTAAGAATTTTGTTTTTGATTCTTTCTTCCTTCTTCCTTCTTCCTTCTTCCTTCTTCCTTCTTCCTTCCTAAAAGTCTAACCCGGCTTCGCGAGCTGCTTCTGCGAGGGCTTTAACGCGACCGTGGTAGAGGTTGCCTCCGCGGTCGAATACGACTCTGACTATGCCAGCGCTGGAACAGCGTTTGGCAATCAACTGACCGACTTTGGTGCTGGCGCTGCAGTTGTTTCCGGAAGTGAGTTCGGCTTTCAATTCGGGATCTAAGGTTGAAGCCGCTGCCAAAGTGTGCTGTGCCGTGTCGTCGATTACTTGGGCGTAGATGTGCTGGTCCGATCGAAATACGGCTAGTCTGGGACGTTCGGAGGTGCCGAATACCTTGCGGCGCACTCGGCGGTGTCTGCGATGGACTGATTCTTTGCGAGTAAGCTTCATGTCTACTTCTTACCTGTTTTGCCTGTTTTACCAGCTTTGCGCCGGACGACTTCGCCGCTGTAGCGAATGCCTTTACCCTTGTAGACTTCAGGGGGACGCACCGCGCGGATGCGGGCTGCTGTATTGCCTACGAGTTCTTTGTCAATGCCGGAGACAATGACGTTGGTGTTGCCTTCAACTGCCATTGTGATGCCTTCTGGAGGGGGCATTTCCACGGGCTTGCTGTAACCGACGTTTAAAATCAGGTTTCGTCCTTGAACCTGTGCCCGATAACCTGTGCCGATAATTTCCAGGCGGCGTTGAAAACCTTCTGATACACCTTCGACCATGTTGGCGACGAGGGTGCGACACAAGCCGTGCAGTTGACGGGCGACGCGAGATTCATCTCGGCGGGTGACGAGTAAAGTTTCGCCTTCGAGTCCCATCAGGATTTCTGCTGGTATGACTCGGGAAAGTTCACCTTTAGGGCCTTTGACGGCTACTTTTTGACCGTCTAGGGTGATTGTGACTTTCGTGGGGATGCTAATCGGACGCTTGCCAATTCGCGACATATTTTTTGTCCTTTGTTTTTAGTTATTAGTCCTTGATTGTTAGTCTTTAGTTATTAGTCCTTAGCGATCGATTTTGGAGTTTGTTGCCAATGATCGGTGACTAATGACTAATGACTAATGACTACCAAACATAACAAAGCACTTCACCGCCCAAACCTTGTCGTCGGGCTTCTCTATCGGTCATGATGCCGCTGGAGGTGGAGATAATGGCAATGCCTATTCCACCTAATACTCTGGGCAATTCTTTCCGGTTCGAGTAAACGCGCAGTCCTGGTTTGCTGACTCGTTTGAGTGCCGTGATAATGGGCTTGCGAGTTTTGCCTTTGTACTTGAGAGAAAGCACTAACTGTCGCTTTATCCCTTCTGGTTCGGCTTCTTCAAATTCGCTGATGAAGCCTTCGTTTTTGAGGACTTGGGCGATGCTACGGGTCATTTTTGTAGCTGGAATTTGTGTTGTTTGGTGGCGCGCCATGCAAGAATTGCGAATGCGCGTCAACATATCTGCTATGGTATCGTTAGCTGCCATCTTTTGCTTCTTACTCTAGTGCTTAGTTATCCCGGAACGGCATTCCCATTTCTTTAAGCAAAGCGCGTCCTTCTTCGTCGGTGTTTGCTGTGGTGATAATCGAAATGTCCATGCCTCGAATTTGATCGATGCTGTCATATTCTATTTCTGGAAAGATGAGCTGTTCTCTCAGACCCAAGCTGTAGTTGCCGCGACCGTCGAAGCTTTTGGGACTGATGCCCCGGAAGTCGCGGATTCGGGGTAGTGCTAGGTTGATCAGCCGATCGAGAAAATCGTACATCCGATCGGCTCGCAGCGTCACCATAACGCCTACGGGTACTCCTTTGCGGATTTTGAAGCCGGCGATCGCTTTTTTCGCCCGCGTCACCACTGGTTTTTGTCCGGTGATGATGCCAATTTCGTTGATGGATGAATCTAGTGCCTTAGCATTTTGAGATGCTTCTCCCAAACCGCGGTTCACGGTGACTTTGACGAGTTTGGGAACCTGATGGATATTAGTATATTTAAACTGATCCATCAGTTTCGGAACAATTTTTCCTTGATAAAGAACTTTGAGTTTGTCCGGCATAGTTTTTGTGTTTCGTTGACTTTCCCTGGGCTTGGTCAGGGATTTGTTCTTTGTCAGTTGTCGGCTGTCAGTTGTCGGTTGCCAGTTGTTAGTTGTTATTTGTGGTCAATAACCAATAACCAATAACCAATAACCAATAACTAATTATCGATGATTTCTCCGGTTTTTTTGAGCTGTCGCAGTTTCCGACCATCTTCACTAAATGTATAGCAAACGCGGCTGGCGATTTTCTCTTTTTCGGAATAGTGCATGACATTTGAGCTGTGAATGGGAGCCTCAAAGGTGACTATTTTTCCTGACTCTCCCTCTTGCTGGGGCTTGACGTGCTTGGTGATGATGTTTACACCTTTAACAATTACTTTGCTGGCTTTAGGATATGTCTTTAAGATTTCTCCGACTTTTCCTTTTTCTTTGCCAGTAATTATTTGCACGGTGTCGCCTGCTTTGACGTGCATTCTGTAGCGCTGCGGTTCGCTAGTTGCTTTACCCTTTTTTCCGTACATTTTAAAGTACCTCCGGGGCTAAGGAAACGATTTTAGTAAAGTTTTTGTCGCGCAGTTCGCGGGCGACTGGACCGAAAACGCGAGTGCCTTTGGGGTTGCCTTCTGGATTGATAATGACGGCGGCGTTGTCGTCAAAACGAATGCTCATGCCGCTGTCGCGACGCAAGGCTTTGCGGGTTCTGACAATGACGGCTCTGACGACATCGGATTTTTTGACGGCCATATTGGGGATGGCGTCTTTGACGACGGCAATGATGACATCGCCGACTCCGCCGTAGCGGCGGTTGCCGCCTCCCAATACGCGGATGCACATTAGTTTGCGGGCTCCGCTATTGTCGGCGACATTGAGGTATGTCTGGGGTTGAATCATGGTGATTGTTGAGTGTTAACTGTTAACTGTTGACTGTTAACTGTTGACTGTTGACTGTTGACTGGTAGTTGATTGTTAATTTTCGATCGGACGATCGCGAGATCGCAATTAACTGTTAGGCGTTTTTTGTCCCAAAAATCTCAGCAACCGTCCAGCGTTTGGTTTTGCTCAAGGGGCGAGTTTCAGTGATGCGGACGCGATCGCCCGATTTGCACTGATTTTCTGCGTCGTGAGCTTTGTACCGTTTGGTGCGGACTACGATTTTGCCGTACTTGGTGTGGGAGGAGCGGTTTTCGATCGCTACCACGACGGTTTTATCCATCTTGTCGCTGACTACTACGCCAACTCGTTCTTTAACTGCCATAGCTACCTATCTTTGTTGTGCAATTGAGTTTTTTTGAACTATTGTGCGATCGCGGGCTCGGCTGCTTCTGTCTCTGGGCTGACTGCCGTTGCAGCAGGCTGTTCGGCTGATTGGGCTGCGGCTTTTTCGGCTGTAGCTTTTGCATCGGCTGCGATTTGGCGCTCGCGTTCAACTGTCATTAATTGAGCGAGCCGATGTTTGGCGTGCTTGAACAGGTGAGGCTTTTCCATGCGGCCGGTAGCTTGCTGGAGCCGCAGTTCCATTAGTTGGCGCTTGACGGCTAAAATTTGCTCTGCTACTGCTGCATCGCTTAATTCTCTAGCTTCTTTAATTTTGGTCAAAGACATAGTTGTGTGATTTATCGTGAGCTATCGGATAGCGTGAAGACAGAATTGTCTAGATACTGAAAGTCGCAAGAAATAAAAGTTGTCTAGGTCAGATTTTAAATTGCTGTAGCCGTTTAAAATTATGACGGATGCCGACCTACTTTTACTGCGGCGATTGTCGCTATGATTGGTCTCCTTCGCGGGTGATGAACTTGGTTTTAATCGGTAATTTGAAGGATGCCAAACGCATTGCTTCGCGGGCAGTTTCTTCGTTTACGCCACCAATTTCAAACATGATCCGGCCTGGTTTGACGACGGCAACCCAAAATTCTGGTGCGCCTTTACCGGAACCCATCCGGGTTTCTGCGGCGCGCTGGGTGACTGGTTTGTCGGGAAAAATACGAATCCAGATTTTGCCGCCCCGGCGGATATAGCGGGTCATGGCGCGCCGTCCGGCTTCTATTTGGCGGGAAGTGATCCAGGCGGGTTCGATTGCTTGGAGCGCGAAGTCGCCAAAGCTAACTGTGTTGCCGCGGGTGGATTGACCGCTCATTCGCCCGCGCTGTTGTTTGCGGAATTTTGTTCTTTTAGGGCTTAACATGGCTTTGGGAGTTGGGTAATTGGTAATTGGTAATTGGTAATTGGTGATTGCTAATTGCTAATTGGTTTGGCACAACTGACACTTAACAAGTGACAACTAACAGTTAACAATTAGTTAGCCTTCGTTCGATCGATCTTCAAAGTTCTGGCGGCGACGCTTTTGTTTAGTCCGGGGTACTGCTGCATTTGGTGCAGATTCTTGTTCTTGTCCGGGAATAATTTCGCCTTTGAAAACCCAAACTTTAATGCCCAGAATACCGTAGATGGTTTGAGCGGTGCAGCAGGAGTAGTCGATGTCGGCCCGCAGGGTGTGCAGGGGGACTCTGCCTTCGCGCGTCCATTCGGTACGGGCGATTTCTGCACCGTTGAGCCGTCCGCTGACTTGAATTTTGATGCCTTGGATGCCGACTTTTTGGGCGCGGGTGATTGCTTGGCGCACGACTCGGCGGAAGGATACGCGCCGTTCTAGTTGCTGGGCAATATATTCTGCGATCAGCGTGGCATCTGCGTCTACGCGCTGAACTTCGACTACGTTGATGCGGATTTGGCGGTTGTTGCCGAGTAGTTGCTGCAAACCGACGCGCAAAGTTTCGATACCGGCTCCGCCGCGGCCTACGACAACGCCTGGTCTGGCGGTGAAGACTTCTAGGTCGATTTGATCGGCTTTCCGTTCAATTCTGACCGAGGAAATGCCTGCATTGCTGAGGGTTTTGCGGACGTATTTGCGGATTTTGGAGTCTTCTTGCAACAGTTCTGGATAGTTTTTCGGGTCAGCAAACCAGCGAGAGCGGTGTTCTTGGGTAATGCCGAGACGAAAACCAATTGGATGTATTTTTTGGCCCATAATATTTGATGAGTTAATTGGTAATTGGTAATAGGGAAGGAAGAAGCAAGAAGCAAGACTTTAGTTATGGTCGGGAGAGAAGGAAGAAGCAAGAGGTAAAAAACAACTGTCTGCCACTCCTTGATTTCCGTTCCTTGAAGTAAAGTAATTGGCGATTACCTATTTTTTCAACTTTAAGCTGTTTATTACCTATTACGTTTTCCCTGGTTTAGTCCTCTAGGAGCGGAGCTACTATTACGGTGATGTGACAAGTTGGCTTGCGGATTTGGTAGGCGCGACCTTGAGCGCGGGGTCTGAAGCGCTTGAGGACTGGGCCTTGGTCTGCGTAAGCTTGAGAAACTACTAGCTTGGTTTTGTCGAGTCCTGCGTTGTGTTCGGCGTTGGCTACTGCCGATCGCAAAACTTTAACTATCGGTTCGCAGGCGCGGTAGGGCATGAATTCGAGGAGAATCAGTGCTTCTTGATAGCTTTTGCCGCGAATTTGGTCGAGAACTCGGCGCACTTTAAATGGTGAAGTTCTGATGTAACGGGCGATCGCCTTAATTTCGGATGTGGTATCTATAACCATTTCGATTTGGGTAAGTAGGTAATTTGTAATTGGGAAAAAGGTAATTTGTAATTGGGAAAAAGTTTGTCCTATTACCTATTACCTGTCACCTAATTCCGCTATCTTTTTGCCTTTTTATCACTGTGACCTCTAAAGGTGCGAGTCGGAGCAAATTCTCCTAATTTGTGACCTACCATTTGGTCTGTGAGGTAGACTGGGAGGTGCTGTCTGCCGTTGTGAACTGCGATGGTGTGACCTACCATTTGTGGCAGTATTGTGGAAGAGCGCGACCAAGTTTTAATTACTTGTTTTTTGCCTTCGGCGTTGAGTTTTTCGATTTTTGTCAGCAGGTGGTCTGCTACAAAAGGGCCTTTTTTTAGCGATCGAGACATGGTTTTTTTAGTGAGTCAGTTGTCAGTTGCCAGTTGTCAGTTATCATCTGTCGGTTGTCAATCAATAAAAACTAATGACTTCGGACTGATGACAACTGATTAACTTTGTCTGCCGCCCTTACCGCGCTTGGAAGATTTGCGACGGCGCCGGACGATTAAATCGTCGCTGCGCTTGTTTTTCTTGCGGGTTTTGGCACCCAATGCTGGTTTGCCCCAAGGGGTAACTGGGCCCGATCGCCCGATGGGCGCTCTGCCTTCGCCGCCGCCGTGCGGGTGGTCTACCGGGTTCATGACGCTACCGCGAACGGTGGGTCTGCGGCCTTTCCAGCGGGTGCGGCCGGCTTTGCCGAGGCTGATGTTTCTGGCGTCTGTGTTGCCGACTTGACCGATGGTGGCGTAGCAGTCGGCGCGGACTTTGCGCTGTTCGCCGGAGGGCAGTTTGAGGGTGACGTAGCTACCTTCTTTTGCCATTAGCTGAGCGCTAGAGCCTGCGGAACGCACGATTTGTCCGCCTTTTCCCGGTACTAGCTCGACGTTGTGGATGCTGGTACCGAGGGGAATGTTCTTCAGGGGGAGAGCGTTGCCGATTTCGATCGGCGCGTCAGGGCCTGAGACAATTACTGTGCCGACGGCTAAGTTGAGGGGGTGCAGGATGTACCGTTTTTCGCCGTCTTTGTAGAACACGAGGGCGATGCGGGCGTTGCGGTTGGGGTCGTATTCGATCGCCTTGACGGTAGCAGGAATGCCGTGTTTGTCGCGGCGGAAGTCGATGTCTCTATAAAGCCGTTTGTGACCGCCTCCCCGGTGGCGGCAGGTGATAACGCCTCGGTTGTTGCGGCCTTGTTTGGTGTGCTTGTTGCTGGTTAGAGACTTTTCTGGTTCTGACTTGGTAATTTCAGCAAAGTCCGAGACGGTTTTTTCTCGGGTGCTGGAGGTATAAGGTCGGTAAGAACGAATGCCCATAATTTGGTAATCGGTAGTTGGTAATTGGTAATTTGTAATTGGCAAAAAGGTAATTGGCAAAAAGGTAATTGGTAATTAGAAGTTGTGAACTTTGAATTCATTTTTCATACTTTTAATTTACCGATTACCGATTAGCGACTACCCATTGCCGATTACCTATTACTAAATTTTAAACTTCTGGGAATAGCAGTTTGCGGATCGAGTCTCCGTCGGTGAGAGTTACTGTTGCTCGCTTGTAACCCGGTTTAAAGCCGACGAATTTACCAACTCGGCGCTTTTTGCGCGGCGGGTTTTGGGTGTTTACGCCGATGACTTTAACCTTAAATAGCTCTTCGATTGCTGCTTTGATTTGAGGCTTTGTCGCTTTTGGGGCTACATCGAATGTGAATTGATTTAATTCCATCATTCGGGTGGCTTTCTCGGTGAGAATCGGACGCTGGATCAAATCTGCGTAGTCGCGGGGGTCGATTTTACTCACCGTAAATCTCCTGAATTTTTGCTATGGCTGTAGAGGTGACGATAATTTTGTCAGCGGCGAGAACGTCGTAAACATTTAGGGACGTTGCCAAGATGACGTTTACTAATTCGATATTGCGTCCTGACAAGTAGACGTTAAGTTGCGGTTCTGGCAAGATTAACAGAACTTTTGTATCCGGTTCGATGCCCCAACGGGCGATCGCACTCAGCAGTTCTTTGCTTTTCGGTCTGGGAAATTGCTCTGCAAATTCTTCAACCACAATCATGTCATCGGTGCGACTTTGGAATGCTGTCCGCAAAGCGAGGCGGCGTTCCTTTTTGTTCATCTTGATTTCAAAGTCTCTCGGTTTGGGTCCGAAGATGACACCGCCGCCCCGCCACAGCGGAGAACGGATTGAACCTGCTCTGGCTCGACCGGTGCCTTTTTGACGCCAGGGTTTGCGGCCGCCGCCTCTGACTTCCGATCGAGTTTTGGTGCAAGCATTTCCTTGACGGGCGTTTGCCATTTGCCGTCTCAGAGCTCTGTGAACCACGTGAGACGCATTTTCTTCTTTGGCTACACGAAGCTCTAAAGTTGTTTCCCCAACTTCTTCGCCTTGCCAATTTCGCACTACACAATTAACCATATTTTTTGTCCTTTGTCTGTTGTTAGTTGTCTGTTATTAGTTGTCTGTTGTCTGTTTTTAGTGTTCAGTTGTCTGTTGCCTGTTTTTAGCTCTTAGTTTTCAGCTTTGACTTTTCAGCTTTTAGTTCTTAGTTATTGCTGATTACTAACCGCCAACTAATGACTGCTGACTACTGACTACTGACTACTGACTAACGTCCTACTTTTTTCTCAGGCACAACATTGACTAAGGCGCCGGCTTTTCCGGGAACAGCTCCCTTGATTAGCAACAGATTCTGCTCTGCATCCACCCGGACTATCGTGAGTTTGCGGACGGTGACTTGAACGTTGCCCATCCTTCCTGCCATTCTTTTGCCGGGATAGACGCGCCCCGGAGTTGTTCCAGGTCCGATCGATCCGGGTTCGCGGTGATTTTTGGAACCGTGAGACATCGGACCGCGTTTGAAGTTGTGGCGCTTTTGAAAGCCTGCAAAACCTTTACCGATGCTTGTACCGATGACATCTACTAACTGTCCGGGCGTAAAAGTATCTGCTTTTAGTTGTTGACCTAATTCAAAGGAACTGGTGTCTTCCAAGCGGTATTCGTGCAAGTGGCGCAACGGATTCGCCCCCGACTTGGCAAGGTGTCCCAATTCTGGCTTGTTGAGAGCCTTTGGTTTAACTTCGCTATATCCAACTTGAACGGCACCGTAGCCGTCAGTTTGTTTTGTTTTGATTTGAGTTACTGTACAAGGCCCTGCTTGTATGACGGTGACGGGGATTGCTCTTCCTTCAGCGTCAAACACTTGAGTCATGCCTAGTTTTGTACCAAGAATGCCTACAGACACGGATTTTTTTCCTTTTATTTACGCAAGAGGTTTCGGATTGCTTGGTTTAAGTCAATCCGCTTGCTCTTGTGCAGAAACATTTATTTCAGTGTTCCTGCAATTAACTGTTATCAACCAACAGCTTTCCTCGGTGTTTAAAATTTGTGTTTTAAATTTGGGAGCGAGCTTGTGGAAGTCTTGCAAGGGTTGAGATTCGAGGCTTTTTACCTGTTCGATCTCCGAGTTTTGTCTCGGTCTTGCTTTTTTGTGCCAGGACTTGAGCGGCAAGCTACTCAGTATCCTTTACGGCGACAACTCAAAATAGTACATGAAGTGTTTGCAGTTTGTCAAGGCCGCTGTGGATAACTTTTTGAATTGTGCAGTCACCAGAAACCTGGTTTTTTGACGACTATACTTGCTCAAAACCTTCGCTCAAGGTTAAAAACCCGGTTTCTCGATCGGAATGCGTCCCGGACTAAACTTTTGGCCCTCTCTTGAGGATTTATAATGTTTCAAGCTCGCTCTGTTGCGATCGACCAAATTTTAAACTGCAGGCAAGACAAATTTATGGGACTGATTACAACTGGTTCAGATATGATTCGGGATTTGGAAAAGTCGGGGTCCCTGGCCCTGTACGTTCCCTTAGAGGGAGGATTTGAGGGCCGCTACCTGCGGCGGCTGAGGGCTAAAGGCTATGGTGCGTACACGATTACGGCGCGGGGTTTGGGCGATTTGGGGATGTATTTGACCTGTCTCTTATACACA